>CAIXIP010000022.1 GCA_903919535.1 uncultured Bacteroidota bacterium
ATGAATTAAAAAAATTAAATGAAGTACAAGTTATTGAAGATGATAAAACAGCATCAGCACATGATACTAAAATAGTAGATGCGCGTAAAGCATTGCTTGAAAAATTAGCAGCATTAGAATATGAATATTCATTAAAAGGACTTACAAAAGAAGATAAAGAAATATATGCTGTACACTTAAAATTCCAAAAATTAAAGGAAGAAGCGAATGGGAATAAAGAAGATTTGATGCGTATTCAAAAAGATTACCATAATGAACTTGATTCGTTATTGGGTACCATGAATAAGAAAGAGCTAGAAGATCACAAAGCTTTTGCGATTGATAATGTAATGGTAGAAGTAAAAGGTAATGAGCTTACAAAAACTAATACCGAAAAATCTTTTCAGGAACGATTGATAATGGCTGCCGAATTCTGGAAAAAATATGGTGCATTAGTTCAAACTTTTGTTACGAAAGCTGAATCAATAATGGATCACTATAATACCATTCAAAAGAATCACGAAATAGATGAAACAAAAAGAAATGATAAGCGACTTACAGCTGAACAAGCAAAAAATGATGAATATTTACGTGCTAAACTAATTAATCAAAAGCAGCATGATGCAAAGGCTATTATACTACAAAAGGAACACGATAAACGTGATTCAGATATAAAAAATAAAGCATTTGAGCGCGAACAAAAAATGGCCATTGCCAAAGCAATTATAAATGGAGCAATGGGTATTACACAAATATGGGCTACTTATGCCGAAGCTCCATATATTGCTGCTGCATTAACTATTGTAGAAGCTGCAGTAATAGGGATGGAAATTGCAGCAATTAAAAGCGCACCAAAACCATATGCAAAAGGCGGTTTTCATGATCCGAATGGATATACTAATGGCGCAAAAACATACAATAGTTCATCAGGTATTCCATTTATTGCCGGTGAAGCAGGTCGCGAATGGATTGCGCCAAACTGGATGACTACATCACCACAAACGGCACCAATGATTGAACATCTTGAAAATATCCGCCAAAGCAGAACATTTTCTGCAGGTGGAAGTACTGCTACTTCAATGCCTAAGTTTTCGAATTCAGCCAGTACTGATAATAATAGATTGGCAAATTCAATAGATCGTTTAAATGCCAATTTAGAAAATGGATTAACTGCTTATTTAGATTATGATGGCTTCAAACGAAGTATTGATAAAATAGATAATGCAAAGAGTACAGCAAGAGTTGGGTAAATAGTTTACATTTGCTTAAACTAAAACAAAATACATGAGAAATTTATTATTATTAGCAGCATTTATTGTATCTATTGCAAGCTACTCACAAAATAAAATAATACTTACGAATGGTGATATTTTACATGGAAAAGTTCAAGATGGATACGATACTTTACATAAAAAGATAATTACTGTTGATGATGAAAAATTAAATATTTTAATCTCTAAAATTAAAAGTATTGAACCGGAAGGAAAAGGAAGTAAACCTTTTAATTCAAATACAAAATCTGATAGTATAAATAATCGATTTTCATATTGTGAGATTGTAGGCACTGGAAAATTATTTAGTAAGGAGGTTACCATATCACTTGATTATGGTCAGCACGTTGGTTTTTGGTCTAGTAAAGAAACATTAATAAAAGATAAAGAAACTGGTGAAGTTTCGACATTTAATTCAATGGTTGATG
>CAIXIP010000023.1 GCA_903919535.1 uncultured Bacteroidota bacterium
ATAACAATGTTATTTATTAATCGTGAACAGGATACAAATTTAAGCACAAATTGCTGAATAAAAAAGACTGCATTTTTCACCGAAGAAAATATGCAGTCAAAACATAAACTAATCACCCAACGAGAAATTTATGAAAAAGAGTCTTTCAGTTAATTAATGCTATTTAATTCTGATTAATTGTTTTTAATAATTCAGCCTTTTCAACTTCCCCTTCATGTTTCCAAACTATAGTACCATTTTTATATAGTAAAATGGTTGGAAGATTTTCAATTTTCATAGCATTAGCAAGACCTTTGTTATCATCTGAATTAATTTTAATTAAAATTAATTTATCTTTCAGTTCAGTTGAAAGTTCCTCAAACATAGGAGCCATTCTTTTGCATGGAGCGCACCAAGGTGCATTAAAATCTACCAATACAAGTTTATCGGTCTTCAATTGATTTTCAAAATCTAAAACTGACATTCCGTCTGACACGGGAGCAGCAGTAGCCTCAGTTGCAAGAGGTTTGTTTCCATTTAGCCAAGCTCTTATTCCTCCTTGCATTTCGTAAATCTCTTTAAAACCTAATTCCTTCATTTTTTCTGCAGCTTCCGAACTTCTTCCACCTGATAAACAATAAACAAATGTTGGTTTAGACTTATCTAACTTATTAATTTCTGATTCAAATGCATCACCATTCCAATCAATATTTAAAGCATTCAGCAACCTTCCTTCAGAATATTCTCCAGGAGTTCTAACATCTACTAACTGAGCATTTTCTGTTGCTTTAAGCTTTTGTTCAAATTCATCAGCCGATACTTTCCCTCCCGCTCCAACTACTCCTGAACTGGGTTTACATGCAGAAAAAACAAGTGCAAACAATACAACAAATGCTGATGATTTTAATACTATTTTTTTCATTGTAATTTTTAGTTAATAAGGTTAAGAGTGTAAATCAATAATATTTTTCAGAAAATCTGCTTGAACAACGCCAGACTGGCGCCATTTTACTTCTCCTTTTTTAAACAGGATCAAGGTAGGTACACCTTGAATCTTGTAAGCACTAGCTGCTTGAGGATTACGGTCAACATCTACTTTTAAAATGCTTGCCTTCTCTCCAACCTTTGATGCCAGCTCTTTTAAAATCGGAGCCATCATTTTACATGGACCACACCATTCAGCTGAAAAATCAACCAATACAGGTTTATCAGAATTTATTATTTCTTGAAAATTTGCCATGACTTCTAATTTTAAGGATTTTTAACTTTTATTTCTTCAAATGAAATTTCGTTTTTATCTAAATCGCTTTCTTTTGAATTATCAAAAGGTTTAGTTGAACAGCCATTACTTCCGCAACAGCCGACATTAAATACCGCTTGTGCTGTAACAATTATACCTAACATACCCATAAACGAATCATGTTCACTAAAATAAGCTGCCAGTGCTGATCCGCCAATAAATAAACGTAACAAACGAACAAAATTCCAACCTGATAAAATCGTGTTTATCATAATTACAAGTAGCTATTTACTGTCATCCAACTACCACCATTATGAACATTTTCATATCCTTTACCTTTTAACTGACTTTTTGCAGCACCACTTCTCATGCCAGATGCGCAACAAGTAATAATAGTTTTATCTTTTTTTAGTTTTGCTAAATTACTTCCCAATTGATCCAAGGGGATATTGATAGAACCTTTAACATGTCCAGAAGAATATTCACCTTTACTGCGAACATCAACGATTATAGCACCATTGCGAATCAATTCGCCAATGTCAACTTTTGGTCCGATACCAAACAATTTTTTTATTGATTCAATCATAATTTTTTTTATTAAGAATTTTTTAAATAATTTACATCTAACCAAGAACCAGCATTATATGTTTCCTCAATACCTTGTTGAGAAAGGAACATATGCGCTTGGCCACTCCTGCCACCTGACGCGCAACATAGCACAATCGGTTTTTTCATTTGTTTAAACTCGTCTAATCTACTTGGAATTTCATTTACAGGAATGTTTATTGAACCAACAACATTGCCTCCTCTAAATTCTTCACGCGTACGAACATCAACTATCGTTGTGTTTTCAGATTTTATGATCTCTTCCATATTCATTTTTATATATTATAAATTAAGTATTATTTTTTACAAGTATTTAATCCGAACAAAGTATATAAAGGACAAAAGCTAATTAAACTTGTTAGAATAAAAACTCCTGATAATACAAGCAAAACTATTGCTAATGTTCCTGAAATCATATTTGTAAAATAAAGTGTGATAATTACTAAAGCAATCAGTATTCTTATGATACGATCAGCTGAACCCATATTTGTTTTCATAAATTTATGTTTTAAAAATTATGATACAAAATTAGATTCAAATATAGAGGTGCACAGTGACAATTGTCACACAAGGGTAAAAAGGGTAATTTTATTTCTTGACAGGGCTATTTTTTTATCTTTTTCGAGTTGCTTCAAAAGCCTTGATACCACTTCCCTTACAGTACCTAATTCATCAGCTAATTGCTGATGTGTAATATTAATTTCATTACTTCCGGATAATTCACGTTTCTTTTCCAATAATTCAAGAATACGTTGGTCAATTTTCTGGAAAGCAATTGCATTTATTACTGATAACAATTCTTCAAATCGTTTGTTATATAAGCGCAAAACAAACTCATTCCATGCAGGAAATTTTTGAACTAAAAGATTCGCCTTTTCAATCGGAAT
>CAIXIP010000024.1 GCA_903919535.1 uncultured Bacteroidota bacterium
ATAAGTACTCTTATTATTTTTTATTTTACATTGGCTGGCGCTTTTATTTTCCCTTTAGATTCATTTTTAGGGTTTAAAGGAACGGCTATCGGACTTCATTATTTAGCAATATTTGATCGGTTATTTCCCGTTGCTTTCGATAATGATTATATTATTTCCTGCGCATATTACGTATTGTTTATTTTGGTGTTTCAGTATACCTATATCTTATTCGTTAAAAGATACATGCGAGTAAATAAAATTAATATTCAAACTGAAAAAGTACCTTATGAAGTTATTATTAATCCATATATCGTTAGCTTAATTTCCTTTATATGCATTTTTATTAGTGCCTTCATATTACGCCATGAGATTTATTTTGCAATCGGCCATGAGAAATCGATATATGTAATAACAAGAGCAAATAAAAATATTTATTACACAATTCATCAATTAGCTAATGAGTTTGCTGTTTTGATACCATTCATCGCATATACTTTTACTGTAGTAAAGTCCAATAAATTTAATATAAGGGTTGAGGATAAAAAAGCTACATTCTATATCTTATTATTTACTTGCATTATTTCATCATTATATATTTCATGTTTAGGAAACAGGCGAGAAATTTTATCAGGACTTGTATTTTGTACTTTAATTAGTTTGAATCATTTTAAAGATATTTCTTATAAGCGATATGGATATATTTTTATGATTGTATTAACTTTTTTTCTTGCAAATAATTATTTTCGTTTGCCTGTGATATCAAGGCAGTTGAATGCAGTGTTGCATCTTGAAAGAACTGGTAATTTGAATGAGGCAGAACGCGATGCTAAAATTGATGTAAAGGGAACGATTGCCTCCGTTGTGTTTAGCAATGAATTGTTTTATGCTCATTTTTCGATGTATGGAGTTATTCACAAAAATGTTCCATTAACTTATGGCTCCAGTTTCATTTCCTTAGCAACATCCATAATTCCAAGGGCTATTTATCCTAATCGCCCAAAGGATATTTATCAATATTATGTCGATTCGGTAAATCCAGCGCCCGGACAAATATATACTATCCATCATGTTGCAGCTTATTATCTGAACTTTGGGGTGATTGGTGTTGTACTGGCAGGATTTGTTTTAGGTGGATTTTTTATTTTTGCATTTTTTATTGATTTTTATTCTTTTAAGAGGAATGGTACTTTTTTAATTTTATTGAAATGCTTAATTCCTTTTTTAATTTGTGGACAATTGGTTACTTTTATTACAGCAGGCCCGGAGGCTTATAAAGCATTGATACTCGAAGGAGTTTTAATACCAGTGCTGTTATTGTGGTTATGTTCTAAAAAAATCAGCATAGTTCAATGAAAATAGTTATTCTAGGTGAAAATAGTAGCGTACATATTCAGAAATGGATTGCAGGTATTGCAGCATGTGAAGGTGTAGAATTGCACGTTATTACATTTGATAGAGGCTTTAAATTTGAAGGAGTAACCTATCATTCGTTAAAAAAAATTACAGGAAATAAAATAGATTATTTGCTTAATGTATTTAAAGTAAAGGCATATATTAAAATGATTAAACCAGATGTGGTTCATGCCCATTATGCAACCAGTTATGGTTTTTTAGCCGGTTTTTCCGGTTTTCATCCTTTGGTAATAACAGGTTGGGGTGCAGATATTTTTGATAGTCCCAAAAATCCATTGATGAAACGTTTGTTGATAAATTCATTTGAAAAGGCTGATGCGATTTCTGTGCTTTCTGAAATTACACGTGTTGAAATGAAAAAGCTTACAAATAAGTTCGTCCATTTAATTCCTTTTGGTGTTGATATCAAAAAGTTTTCACCTCAAAAATCAAAAAACAATAACGTCATTAAAATAGGTACAATTAGAACCCTTTCTGAAAAGTATGGTGTTGAATACCTGATTAGAGCATTTGCTGAAGTTTGTAAAAAATATCCAAACATTCAACTTGAAATCGTTGGAGATGGTCCACTTCGTTCATTTTTAGAGTCTTTGACTGTGGATTTGGGAATACAAAAAAAAGTTGTATTTCATGGTTATGTAAACCAAAATTCTTCATTTGAAGAATATAGTAAAATACTTGGAAGCTTCGATATATTTGCCATATTGTCGATATTAGATTCCGAAACATTTGGTGTTGCTGCAGTTGAAGCATCTGCTTGTGGTATACCTGTTATTGCTACTTCTGTTGGTGGATTGCCAGAAGTGATCGATTCTGAAAAAACTGGAATTATTGTTCCTCCTAAAAATGTGGAAGAAACGGCAATTGCTTTAGAGCGTTTGATAAGTGATGAAAATTTACGAATTGAAATGGGCAAAAAAGGAAGAAAAAAAGTAGAAGAAAAATATAATTGGTCCGCTAACATTGAGCAAATGATCAATTTGTATAAACAAACAATTGAACAGTCAAAAAACTAATTCATGCAAAAAGATTTAATTATCATTGGTGCAGGAGCTCATGCAAGGGTCGTTTTGGAAGCCGCTTTATTACAAGGTGTATATAATATAAAAGGTTTTTGTGCTGATGACTTACCGGTTGGTTCTATTGTTTTTGAAAATTATACCATCCTTGATAATGCAATGCTTGCAAATTTAAATATTGACACATCCATTTTTTTTATTGTTGCAATTGGTAATATTGGAGCCAAGGAATTATTTTTTGAAAATGCGTTAAAAAAGTTCAGTCCAGCAATTATAATTCATCCAAAATCGAGTGTTTCTATTTCTGCAACCATTGGCGATGGTGCAATTATTCTTTCAAATGCTTGTATCAATTCTGCATCCCGAATTGGAAAAAATACAATCGTAAATATTGGAGTTTTAGTTGATCATGATTGTATTATTGGTGCGAATGTGCATTTGGAAGTTGGAACGATAGTAGGTTGCCGAACCGAAATTGAAAATAATTATGTTTCTGAACAAGGTCAATTGATTAAACCTTTTTCAAAAGTTTTTAGAGAATGAAAATACTGATACTTACACAATATTTTCCTCCTGAAGTAGGTGCACCTCAGAATCGTTTGTTCGAGTTGGCTGTTCGTTTGCAGCAAAAGGGAGCTGAGATTACTGTTCTAACTGCAATGCCCAATTATCCTCAGATGGAGATCCATCAAGATTATAAAGGCAAATTTTATAGTTATGAGGAAATGAATGGATTAAAGGTTCATCGTTCATGGATATATGTAAGTAAGAGTAAAGGGATTTTTAAACGCTTGCTGAATTATTTTTCATTTGTCAAAACTTCAGCTTGGATAGGAATGTTCAAACTGGGTAAATTTGATTATATCCTTTGTGAAAGTCCACCATTGTTTTTAGGAATGACTGCTTATTTTTTAAAGAAAATTAAAGGAGCAAAGCTGATTTTTAATGTATCAGATTTATGGCCTGAAAGTGCTGAAAAATTGGGCTTAGTTACTAATAAATTCTTTTTGAAATCGGCAACGAAGCTTGAAGAGTTTCTTTATCGTAAATCTGATTTGATAAGCGGACAAACGCAAGGAATCTGTAAAAATATTTCATCACGTTTTCCAAACAAAAAAGTGTATTGGTTACCCAATGGTGTTGACCTGAGTTATTATAATAATGATAAGGTTGTATCAAATTGGAGAACAGAAAATAATTTCCAACAGGATGATTTCATATTATTATATGCCGGTATCATTGGTCATGCGCAAGGCTTGGAAGTAATCATTAAAGCAGCTGAAAAGTTAAAGGACCATTCTAAGATAAAATTTATTTTATTAGGAAGCGGACCCGAAAAAGAAAAATTGCAACATTTAAAATTGGAATTGAAAACAGAAAATGTTTTCTTTTTTGATGCTGTTACAAAAAAAGAAATGCCTGCAATAGTATCTGCTATTGATGTGGCTGTTATTCCACTTAAACGATTAGATTTGTTCAAAGGTGCAATACCATCCAAAATATTCGAAAATTTGGCAATGAAAAAACCAATTTTATTAGGAGTTGAAGGTGAAGCCAAGGACTTATTTATTGATGAAGGAAAATGCGGATTGGCATTTATTCCTGAAGACGAATTAGATTTGGCTACAAAAACACTTCAATTATTTGACAATAGAAGTGAATTAAATCAATTAGGTGAAAATGGTTATAAATACGTGGAAAAAAAATTTACACGTGACATGATCGCAACTAATTTTTGGTCTTTTATAAATATGAATAGCTAGTAATGACCAAACAAGAGTTACATACCAAAGCTCATTATATTTTAGCACTGCTAATTGCTTTTACACTTCCATTTGCTCGATTAACTGCACTGTTTATTGCTTTGATGCTGTTGAATTGGTTGATAGAAGCTGATTTTAAAAATAAATTATCAAAAATTGCCTCGAACAAATTTGCACTCTTATTCATCGCTTTTTATTCATTGCATTTGATAGGTTTACTATTTACTCAAAATCTAAATGCAGGATTATTTGATATACAAGTAAAGCTCTCTTTATTGTTTTTTCCTCTTATGATTGTTAGTAGACCATTTGATAAAGAAAAAACAAAAAATATATTTAGTGCGATGATTATTGGAATAATTATTTCTTCTTTGATTTTACTCTCTATAGCATCATATACTTATTTTACAAAATCTTTAATTCGTTTTTTTTACCAGGAATTTTCTTTATTAGTTCACCCCAGTTATATTTCTATGTATATAAATGTTTGTATTGCATGGTTGCTTCTTAACATTTATAATGAACGGTATAAAGAAACCCGTTTTTCAAGAACAATAGTTTTAGTAGTGATAGCTTTTCTTTCATTTGTTAATATACTAATGTCTTCTAAAATGGGCTTATTAACAATGATAATAATTTTTGTAAGTTTTTTGGTTTACTATGTTATAAAGGAAAAAAAATACCTGATTGGATTGTTTGGAATTGCCACAATAGTAGTTCTTTCGTTTTCTGCAATGAAATTATTTCCAGAAATGGCGGGCAGAATAAATCGGTCAATTGATGCTATTGCTCATCCAACAACTAATGAATCAGAATCAGAAAGTACTGCTGTAAGGTTTCTTATATGGGGTGCAGCAAATAATGTAATTGCTGAAAATTTTATTTTAGGAGTGGGGACAGGTGATGCTAAAGATGCGTTAATTGTGGAGTATGAAAAACTGGGAATGAAAGGCGCTTTGGAACATAAACTAAATGCTCACAATGAATTTTATCAGGTTTTTATCAGTTTAGGACTAATAGGTTTTATCTTTTTAATTCTATCTTTAATTTTACCATTGTTTTTTGCAATTAAAACTAATAATGGAATATATATTTTATTTTTAGTAATCGTGATATTAAACTTTTTGCCAGAATCAATGCTCGAAACACAAGCAGGAGTTATGTTTTATGCCTTCTTTAACTCATTGCTATGTTTTAAAACAACCAATAACTAACATCAAAAAAAATATGATACCATTTTCACCACCACACATAGATCAAAAAATAATTGATGAAGTTACAAAAGTACTTCAGTCAGGATGGATAACAACCGGTCCGCGTACGAAATTATTTGAAAAAGAACTTACTAAATATTGTGGAAATAAAGCAACACTTTGTCTTAATAGCGCTACTGCCGGACTTGAAATTATATTACGTTGGTATGGAGTAAAAGAAGGCGATGAAGTTATTCTTCCTGCATATACCTATTCTGCTACAGCAAATGTAGTTATGCACTGTGGGGCAACACCAGTTTTTGTGGATGTAAATCCTGATGATTTTAATATTTCAATATCAAATATCGAGAAAGCTATTACTTCAAAAACAAAAGTGATTATGCCTGTTGATTTCGGTGGTTATCCATGTGATTATGATTTGATTAATGCATTAGTACTAAAATATAAAGACAAATTTGAGGCTTCAACTAAGGAACAAAAGCAACTTGGTAGAATTTTAGTTCTTTCGGATTCTGCCCACTCATTTGGTGCTTGGTACAAAGGGAAAAGAGCTGGTTCATTAACTGATGTTTCTGTATTTTCATTTCATGCAGTTAAAAACCTAACTACATCCGAAGGTGGCGCTGTTGCTTTGAATTTACCCGCTCCGTTTGATAACGAAGCAATTTATAAATTGCTTTGTGTGAAGACATTACATGGTCAGGATAAAGATGCATTAGCAAAAACTCAAAAAGGAAATTGGCGCTATGATATTGTTGAAGCTGGTTATAAGTGTAATATGACGGATTTATCGGCAGCCATCGGTTTAGTTGAATTGGAGCGATATGACAGCGATATTTTATTAAAACGTAAACATATTTGCGAAACATATTCGAAAGCTTTTGCAAATTATCCGTGGGCACAATTGCCTATTTTAAATGCCGGGACTGAAAAATTAAATCCTGAAATTAATACGTGCTATCATTTGTATCCATTGCGAATAAGTGGCGTTTCAGAAGTTCAGCGTGACGCGATTATCAAAGAAATATTTGATTGTGATGTTTCTGTAAATGTTCATTTTATTCCATTGCCAATGATGAGCTTTTATAAAAATTTAGGTTACGATATTAAAAATTATCCGGTAACATTTGATAATTATTCCAGAGAGATTTCTTTACCAATCTTTTATGGTCTAACGGATGAAATGCTAAGCAGAGTAATTGATGCCGTGGTAAAATCGGTTAGTAAGGTGATAGGTTAATATGCTGTAAAAAAATGCTAAAAAGATTATTCGATATATTTTTTTCTTTAATTGGATTGATATTTCTTCTTCCATTTTTTCTGATTATCGCTTTATTGATAATAATTGATTCTCGTGGAGGGATATTTTATAAACAGATTAGGGTGGGGAAGGGGAATACAGATTTTTACCTTTTCAAATTTCGCTCTATGGCAACCAACTCTGATAAAAAAGGGTTGCTTACTGTTGGTGGGCGAGATAGCCGTATCACTCGAATGGGATATTTTATCCGTAAATATAAAATTGATGAATTACCTCAATTGATAAATGTTTTATTTGGTGATATGAGTCTGGTTGGTCCACGACCAGAAGTTCGAAAATATGTCAATTTGTATAATGAAGAACAAAAACAAGTACTGTCAGTAAAGCCTGGAATAACTGATTATGCTAGTATTGAATATTGTAATGAAAATGAACTATTAGGGAAAGCAGAAGATCCTGAACGAGTTTATATTACTGAAATAATGCCTGCCAAATTAAAGCTCAACTTGAAATATATCGCTGAACAAGGCACAACAACTGATTTGAAAATTATTTTTAGAACAATTGGGAAGATCTTGAAATAGTTAAACCAACGAATCCAATAAGCCTTTTAACTCTTTACTCTTATCAGGATAACCGAGCTTTTCATAAGAAGTTATTAAATTACGCAATAATCGTTTTATAATCTCCAGATTAGAACATGGTTCATAAAACATGGCTTTCGGTTCTAACTTTAATTGATGTAAAAAGGCATCAATTTCTTTTTGTCCGAAAACGGCTCCTTTGCTAAATGGATTGATATAAAACAAAACATTACTTCCTTCATTTCCTTTGCTGGTAGGAACACCCATGTGTTCAACATCAGCATAACATAAAATAAAATGTTCAGGAAGATTTACTCCATAAATTGGAAGATCAAGATTTTGTGCAACAATTGTATAGATGATTGAAAGCAAAAGTGGATTTCCTTTTTTACTTTCTAAAACATTGTTAATGTATGAGTTTTGCGGAGCATGATAATTTGTAGTGTTTCCACTGAAATTATGTACATCAAATAAAATATGATTGATAATTTTTACTTTTTCAAGAGCTGTAATATTTTCATTCAACTCCAACCAAACATCTTGTTTTATCTGATCGATCTGCTTTTTTACTTTTGCTACATCAATATCAGGATACTGGTATCGAGCAATTAGTAAAGCTCCTTCTAACAGGTTTTGTTTTTCAGGATGAGCCCAGTCTCTGAGAGCTTCTTTTATCAGATCGAATTGAATTTGATGAATAATATTTTCAATACGATTTTGAATCAATGTATCAAAGGAGTGTTCCCATGCGTCTTCCAAAACTGGAATTACTTCTTCTCCTAATGATAAAAATTTCATGCTTATTTGATTGAACACGGTTTCATCCGGATCGTCAAGTAAACTGATGAGTGCATTAATTTCCTTATTATTCATATATGGGAAAACTATTTGCACAAAAATAGATTAGCCATTTTATCTATTTGTTGACAGTCAAAATAAGATTTCAACCTTACTTTGTTAATCTCTCTAAAACTAGCTGTATTAATTTCTCCACAGCTACGTGGTAATTTTTGGAATATTTTTTTGCAACCCTATTGGCTATAATGGCACAAACGGTGCAGGTTTCATGGCCAAGAAGTTTGCCTAAACCATACAGCGCGGAAGTCTCCATTTCGAAGTTTGTAATGCGATTTTCCTTGAATTTAAAATCGGTCAATTGTTGATTAAAATCTTCAACCCAAGGAGTAAGGCGCAATTTTCGCCCTTGTGGACCATAAAACCCTGGCGCTGTGGCAGTTATTCCTTTTATTAGGTCGAACCCAATTTTCTCGATTAGCATGTCAGACCCCTTAACAGCGTATGGATATGGGAGATTTCGGTGCCAATTTGTTTGACTTATAAATGCTTCAGAAATTTCATCTTCATTAACAAAAGGTAAGTTCAGGTAATAGTTAAGTAATCCGTCAAAACCTAAACCGTGTGATGAAACTACAAAATGATCAACAGGAATATCCCTTTGCAGAGCTCCTGAAGTTCCAATACGAACGATATTAAGCTTTTTGTGGTCTTTTTTTATTTTACGAGTTTGAAGGTCAATATTAACAGCGGCATCTAGCTCATTTATTAATATATCAATATTATCGGTACCAATGCCTGAAGATAATACCATCACACGTTTACCATTAAAAGTCCCTGTATGAGTTACAAATTCGCGATTTTGCACTTTGAAATCAACAGTGTCAAAATAACCGGAAACTGTTTCTACTCGGCCAGGATCTCCCACAATGATAATATTATCTGCAATGTGTTCAGGTAAAAGATGTAAATGGAAAACACTTCCATTAGCATTTAGGATTAGTTCTGTTTCTGGGATTTGTGAGTTCATATCTAATAGTATTTTAAAAGGATGTTTTTAAATTTGTCAAATAGCAAATAAATAGCTTAATTTGTGTATACTGAAACAAAAGTATTCAAAAAATATGATTCAATCAGCCAATAAAATATTAGTTCCAATTGATTTTTCTGAACAATCGCTAATAGCATTAGAGCAATCTTACAACTTGGCTAAAGGTCTCAAAGCGGAAATCACTTTATTATATGTAATTGAGGAAGCTGGATTAATTTCAAAATTCTTTTCAAGTAAACAACAGGATACAATCAAAAAAAGTATACAGGAGCAGTTGGATAAATTAGCTGCTGATGTACAAAAAAAAGCAAAAATTAAGGTCAATACACTCGTTGGAAAAGGTTCTGTTTATTTAAAAATAAATGAAGTAGCCGAATTGATAAATGCCAAAATGATTGTCATGGGTGCCTTTGGCGAGGGAAAACGAAAAAAACGTTTTATTGGATCGAATGCATTGGGAGTTGTGAGGGAATCAAAAATTCCGGTAATTACAATTAATGGTAAAGTTCATCGTAATGGTTGTCGAAATATTGTTTTACCATTGGATTTGTCAAAAGAAACCCGTGAAAAAGTTAGTAAAGCAATTGAATTGTCGAAACTATTTGATGGTGCTGTAATTCGAATTGTTTCAGTTTTATTTACAACAGATGAATTTGTTGTAAATCGTTTAACGAGGCAGCTAGGACAAGTGAAGGCATTTCTAGAAAAAGAGGGAATAGAATGTACTGCTGAGATCATTAAAGGAATAAAAGGAGAAGAAACATTAGCTCAAAATATTTTAGAATATGCTGTAAAAGTTGACGGTGACCTGATTTTAATAATGACTCAACAAGAAGTTGATTTTACAAAATATTTTATTGGTTCATCAGCACAAGAAATAATAAACAATTCAAGTATTCCTGTTTTAAGTATTATTCCGCTTCCCAAAAAAGATAAAACACTTTTTCCCAATCCATATTAATTCAAACTAAATAATAACGAAATATGAAACCTTTCAAGATTCAAAAAATTTTAATACCAATTGATTTTTCAGAAACATCTATGCTTGCTATTGAGCATGCTGCATTTACTGCTCAATTATTTAAGGCTGATCTAGTGCTTTTGCATGTTGTTGAAAAACTCTGGGAACAGTTCAGTATTATTCAACCTGAAATAAGAATAGCTCCTCCAGATGATTTTATTAATACACTCGAAAAAAAATTAGAAGAATTGGCGGGTACTATTCGTGCAAAATATGGTGTTAACTCAACATGCATAACTACTGATGGAAATATTTTTAACGAAATACTTTCTATCACAGAAGAACATGATATAGATATGGTTGTGATGGGAACGCATGGTATTTCTGGTGTTGCAGAGTTTTTTATTGGAAGTAACACTTTTAAAGTAGTAACTCTTTCTGATTGCCCTGTATTATCCGTTCAGTCCACTACAGGAAGAGTAGGGTATAAGAATATTTTATTGCCAATTGATGATTCAGCACATTCTCGTCAAAAGGTAAACCAAGCAATTGTTTTGGCTAAGCATTTTGTTTCAAAAATTCATATAGTTGGATTAGCTGATTCTTCGGATGTTTTAGATCTCAAAAAATTTGAAATTAAATTGGATCAGATTGAAGAATATATTAAAAAGTGTGGTATCGAAAGTACTAGAAAAACACTTAATGGAAATAATCAGGCAAAAATGACACTTGATTATTCTGGATCTGTAAATGCCGATCTTGTTGTTATAATGACCGACCAAGATGAAAATATTACTGGAAGGTTTTTAGGTTCATATGCCCAACAAATTGTAAATCATTCGAAAATTCCTGTGTTGAGTATTCAGCCAGTTATTAGCAGTAACCCTTGGGTTCATCCATACTAAAATCAAGTTTTTTGGTAAAATCTCTCTCAAACAATTTTGTTTGAGAGAGATTTTTTTTGCCAAAATGTTTTCAGTATACAAATTGGGTGAAGGGGGATACAGACACAAAACAAAAACGAGGGCAATGACCCCTCGTTTTTGTAAAATTTCAATTAAATTAATGTGTTCCTCATAATTTGCTGTTGCCCTTTTTCAGAGTGCGGAACGTGACTCCGAAAATAAATAGTTTGATAAAATAATTTCGGTTAAAACTTAGTCGTTAAAAAAGTTGCTCCCTTGTTTATCGGATTTATTAAATCTAAAATTTTTGTATCTGTAAATATTTTTTTTATCATATCTCTTGGTTTTCCATATTGTTTATGAATAGGACAAGGATGAGTACCTGAACAATTAGCTAAACCTAAACCACATTGGTCAAAAACCTGCAAGCCATCTACTGATTCAATAACTCTAATAATAGGCTGGCTTAATTGTCTGTCATTTAGATAAAATCCTCCAGATGGTCCTTTTACACTATTTATAACACCCTGTCGTACGAGGATTTGCAATACTTTTCCAATAGTATGAATACTGCCATCAATGTGTTCTGATATTTCTTTGATAGCAATTTTCTCGTCATTCTTGTGCTTTGCTGCCAGATAAACAACTGCTTTTAAAGCAGTTTTACAAGTGTTCGTTAACATTTTTTTATTTTATTTTATAATTTTTATGGCACTAAAATATGTAAAATTAATATTCTGAAAAATGATTAAGATTATACCAATTGGAAGCCCTAATGTGAAAAAAAATAGTATCTCATAATAAAAAGGCATAAATCCTTCCCCAATCCATAAAAGTGTTCCTTGTAAAAAAAGTAGAAGTTCAACTAATAAAAGTGCTATACTGAAAATATAGAGTCCGCTATTTGAATTGTGTTTTACAATTCTAATTTGTTTGTGTTGAATGTTCCATGCAAAAAGAAAAACTGAAGTAATACAAAGAAATACTAAATGAAAATAGGCTATAGAATAATTTCTAATTGTTAATGCTACACTTGCAAGTGCTGGATAAGCAATAATTACTTGTAATATTAGTTTAGAAATAAACGATATATATGAAATTTTCAGTAATGTTATTGTTATTGGATTAAGATGAAATTTTAATTCTTTAAAAAGTTTCACAACCTCTTTTCTGACTAATAGGAGTGCAAAAAATTGTAGAACTCCTCCTCCAAGTGAGGCAATCCATAGAAATGTTAAATGACCGGGATAGCCCCAATAAATATTAAGAAAATAAGTTACGAATACAGCAGAAAAAGATACCCATTTGAATTGTTGAAACTTTCCCACATTGACTTGTATTCCATAATTCTCTATCATCCGAAAAGACAAGGAAAGAATCCCAAAAATAAACCAACCATTGTATTGAAAGTGTAAGAAAAATTGACTGCTTAAATAATACAGCACACTTCTTTTAGTGCTAAAAAGTAGTTCAATTGGAATAATTGAAAGTGTTCCGATAAAGGATAATAAAAGAAAAAAAAGTGCAACTTTTAAAAGACCAATCGAAATTAAATTTTTAGATGTGTCAGTTCTATTGAGATCTTTGATCAGAGAAAAAACAAAAATGCCTATTAAGGAAATAAAACTAATATCTAAACCAACAGAAAAAAAACTTGATCCACTAGTAATCAAGGTTATAAAAACAATCGTAATCAAAAATTGATTACTCCAGAAAAGTAGTTGATATATTTTTTTTGATTGTTGTTCTTCTGATAAAAAGGCTCCAATCAAGAATGTAAATAATGCTTGGTAGATCCAGCCAAATATTGCTAAATGCCAATGAGCCGTTTGAAAATGCAAATAATCAAGAAAAAACAATTCCCTGATAAATGCAAATCTCAAAAATGTTCCCAAAACAGCAACAAAAAGAAAATTCAGCATTGCAATTCGTATCCAGGCATTATTTATTTTTATCATAAATCTTTTCTTTTAAAGATTCGTACGGTTAATAACATAGGCAGAATTGCCCATAATAATAAAAGGCCTGAAGAAAATAATAATCCTTCCCAACTATTAAAAAATTCACTAAAAACTGCTCCTGTATATCCCATCAACACGGCAGTGTCCATTTGAAGTAATATAGCTACACGCGCTAAATCAATTGGGTTTAGAGAAATAAATGCCAACAAATATTTTTCAATTGGATAGTCACTAAAACTAAATAAGATCAATAAAACAAGTCCATCATAAATAGCTGTGAAGAAAAACCAAAGCAATAATGATGTTCCGATTCCACGTGCTTTATCTTTCGAATTTACGGCACCAAGTAAAGCGATGGATACAAATACAAACGTAAGAATAATACCTGCGAACAATAAATAAAGAGAAACGAGGCCTTGGTTTAAAAATATTAATGGAACTCCCATACCAATTGCAAATGCCAATGAAAGTGAGCAACTTACCCCAAAATATTCGCTATAAATAATGGTTGACCTGCGCACAGGTTGAGAAAGCAATAACTCCATAAATTCGTACGAATTGTAAAAGTGTATTGTGGCGAATACTATACTGATAAGTGGTACAACAAGTAAAACAATGTTTAATAAGCTAATTGTTGATTTTGAGCTGCCCTCTTCAAGGCTTAATAAACCAAATGTAATTAGCATAATAAATAAGCAATATCCTATCACAAATCTATTTCGAAGGATATCAAACATAACGTATTTTATAATTCTTCTCATGCTATTTCTTTTGTTATTTCTTGCTGCATTATCTTTACAATAGCTTTGTTTAAGCTTGTTTCATGAGTTGTCGATTTTAACTCTTCAATGCTTTTTACAAATTGTAATTTTCCTTCATGCAGATACATTACGTGTGATGCAACTTCTTCAATATCACTTAAAATATGTGATGTTATTAGTACTAGTTTTTGTTTTTGTTGCTCCTTTGTAATTTTGTTTTTAAGAATTTCAGCCGACACAGGATCTAGTCCAGTGGTCGGTTCATCGAGTATTAGTATTTCAGGGTTGAACAAAAAAGTTAATGCTGCACTTACTTTTTGTTTTGTTCCACCTGAAAGTGTTCCCGTTCTTTTGTGGTATATTTTTTTTAGATCAAATAATTCAATTAATTCTTCATCAATTTGATCGGTTTTATTATTATTCCTGATATCCTTCATCATGTCTAATAATTCTTTGACTTGAATGCGTTCTGGAAATTTAGCTAATTGTGGCATATAGCCTATATCTTCACGATATTTCCAACCTGTGAGGATTTCTTCTCCTTTATAAAGAATACTTCCTTGTTCTGGTTTTACCATTCCAAGTATTGAACGAATAAAAGTAGTTTTTCCTGAACCGTTAGGTCCAATTAGCGCCACAACATGTCCTGCTTCTAAATTAGTAGTAACACCATCTAATACTTTTAATTTCCCAAAACTTTTGTGTAAATTTTGTACGGATATCATATTAAATCTTTTTAAGTATTGGTTTTTTATCCACAATGTTTTGAGGAATAAGTTGTGGCAAAAGTTTTTCCGATTGATCAATTAGATCAAGCACAAAACTATGAAGGAATAATAACGATGAAGGGATACGTTCCATAATAATGGATGATAAATTCACTGGAAAAAATGGAGTATCACCTAATCCATCTTTATTCAGATCATAGCCTATATATTTATCCCAATAATTGCCTGAAAAATCATTGGTCATTGTTGATCCGCTCGATGAAACATCGAATGTATTTCCTATCATATTGTTTTTAGTTACAATCCCTTGATCACAACCTCCACAAATCCTGATTCCCCATCCATTATGTAAAAAATTGTTTTTAGAGATTATTACTCGAGTAGTACCTTCTAAGGAAATTCCGGTTGAGTTTTTTTCAAATGTATTTCCGGTAATTTCTGCATCCCTTATTTCTTTAAGTAATAGGCCATTGGAAGCTGATCCCCAATTGAATTCATAATGATTATCAATCATTTTTACTTTATAACTAAACATAACAGCTACACCGGCACCATTATTCCGAAAGGTGTTTTTTTGATAAACATCGTTACTTGAAAACATAAAATGAAGACCGTATCGAATGTTTTCTTCGCTGATATTATTTTGAATAATTGATTCGGTTACAAATTCAAAATATATTCCATCCCGATGACCTTTAACTTGATTG
>CAIXIP010000025.1 GCA_903919535.1 uncultured Bacteroidota bacterium
CTAAAAAAAGATTGTCGGTTGCTGAACAACATCTGAAAATAAATAATAAGGAATTATTTTATATAGAAATATTTAAAGCTCTATATGGTTATATCAGCGATAAATTAAATATGCCTGTTGCTGATTTAAATAAAGAGCATATTTCCGAAACTCTGCAGTCGAAGAATGTAAATACTGAAACTATTTTAAAATTAATCACCACACTTGATAATTGTGAGTACGCCAGATATGCTCCAAGTGCGGTGTCGGGCGATTTAAATCATATTTATAATAGTACAGTTGAACTTATTACCACAATTGAAAATGAAATTAAGTAAATCATTATATTCATTTAATTACAGTTTTTCTGTCTTTTTAAAAAGAGGAGTAGGGATACTGCTTTTTATTGTATTATGTTCTTTCGCAAAAGCAGATCAAACAAGCGGAATGCTTGATAGTGCCAATAGTGCCTATTCAAAAGGTGATTTCCAAAGAGCGATAACTCAATACGAAGGCATAAGGAATAAAGGTTTAGAATCTGCTGAATTGTATTTCAATTTGGGGAATGCTTATTTTAAAACAAATAATATTGCTTTTGCCGTGTTGAATTATGAACGAGCAAAAAAAATAAGTCCGAATGATGAAGATATTGCAGTAAACTTAAAATTGGTGAATCAAAAAATTGAAGATAAAATTGATGCTGCGCCTCAGCTATTTTTAACACAGTGGAAAAACGGATTAGTAGATTTGATGAGCGAAAAAGCCTGGTCGATACTATGTATATTATTGATCACGATTGCTTTGATATTATATGCAATTTTTATTTCTTTTAATAATAGAGCTTTCAAACAGATTGGGTTTTTTGGTGGCACAATTTTTATCGTCTCGGCCATCGCTACATTTTTTATTGCTCAGCATAAATATACGTTAACAAAAAACAACACTGATGCCATCATAACATCTGCTTCAGTTACCGTAATGGGTTCGCCAAATGAAAAAGGAACGAAACTTTTTATTTTACATGAAGGCACAAAAGTAGATGTCACGCAAGAAAATGATGGCTGGACTGAAATAAAAATTGCTAATGGAAATGTAGGGTGGATAAAAGGGAAAGATGTCACTTCTATTTAATTTTTAAATTCCTATCTTTGAAAAAAGCAAATTAATCCATGCAACGGATAGCGTTACTCTCCGATACACATAACTATTTAGATCCCAAAATTTTTAAATATTTTGAAACTTGTGACCAAATTTGGCATGCAGGTGATATTGGAACCATTGCAGTAACTGATGAATTATCGAAAATAAAACCGGTGATTGCGGTTTATGGGAATATTGATGGTCAGGATGTGAGACGGGTGCATCCCCGAGATCAACGATTTATGTGTGAAAAAGTCGATGTTTTTATGACGCATATTGGAGGTTATCCAAACAATTATTCTCCTGATGCAGTGTTAGAAATCAAGCGAAAACAACCTAAGTTATTCATAAGTGGGCATTCCCATATTTTAAAGGTGCAATTTGATCAGAAATATCAATTGCTGCATATTAATCCGGGAGCGGCAGGTAATTATGGCTTCCATAATGTGAAAACACTTATACGCTTTACTATAGATTCGGATAAGATCATGGATTTGGAAGTAATAGAGCTAGGTAAAAGAATTTAATTGAAAAAGAATTTCATTTATATATTAAAAATTCTTTGTATTATTGTAATGCGTTTCTGCTGTTATAAATTCTTATAGCAAATTACTGTCGAAAAAATTTATCGAAAAATATTAAAATCAAAAAACTAATTTCTTTTATTCTATCCTAAAAAATATCAATCATCAGAATTGATTTATTAACCAAACACAAAACTATGTACGACATTATTGAATTAAACAACAAACTTGTTGGTGAACTTAAAGACATTGCTAAGAGCTTGAACATCCCAAAATTCGAACTCTTGAAAAAGCAAGATCTTATCTACAAGATTCTCGACCAACAAGCAATTAATCCTTCGCCAGAAGCAAAGCCGATCGCCCCTAAACCAGAACAACAAAAAATACTTCGCCCGAGAAAACCTCGTGCTGAATCTTTACATACAGAACCCAAAATTATTCAACAAGAAAAACCCTCCATTGTACCGGAAGAAACTTTTTCTCAAGAAACCGAAAAGCCTGAAAATGTAACAATCGATTTCAATTCACATGAAATGGAACATAAATCAGCTGATCTTCCTGCTGAACCAATAAACCAGGAAATATCTTCAACTGCTGAAACAACAACTACTGAAACCACGCCTGTTGAAAATTCAGCTCCTGAAACTGTTTCTTCTGAAAATCAAGAGCCTCAGCCTAATATTGAGAATCAGAATACAGAAAGAAGAGACAATCAAAATAAACCCCGTTACGGAAATCAACGTCAGGAAGCATCATACAACTTTGATGGCATCGTTGCCAGTGAAGGAGTATTAGAAATAATGCTTGATGGTTACGGATTTTTACGTTCATCTGATTATAATTATTTGAATTCACCAGACGATATTTATGTTTCTCAATCACAAATAAAATTATTTGGATTAAAAACTGGTGATACTGTTCGTGGAACTATTCGCCCGCCAAAAGAAGGTGAAAAATATTTTCCATTAATTAAAGTGGAAAAAATAAATGGCCGTGAACCAGCATTTGTGCGTGATCGTGTTCCTTTTGATTATTTAACTCCACTTTTCCCGTATGAAAAATTTAAGTTAACTGGTCATCCTCAACAAAACTTGTCATC
>CAIXIP010000026.1 GCA_903919535.1 uncultured Bacteroidota bacterium
ATCTACATGGCTGTAGGATTGATTCTTGTTATTGCTGTTGCATGGTTTAGTACTGAATTTGCCAAAAAGAAAAAAACTATTCAGGTTGAAAAAAAACTTCATCGTCATTTTATAAGACATCCTCATGATCCTATTAGAAGGCCACGAATAGTTAGATCAGTAAAATAAAAAAATCAATACAAGATTGAAAAGAATATCATAACGTTTCGATGTGAATTAATTATTACCAACTATAATAGCACATCTTATATCAAAAAATATTAAGCATAATTATGCTTAATGTTTTTTTTGTTAATAGATTACGTACTTTTAAGTAGAGTAGGGGCAATAAGAGGAATCTTCTGGGAAGTTATATTTATTAACCTTTTGAATATTATTTTGCGGTCAATCACATAAATAAATTCTAGAATTTATTGAAATTTATTTTTTCATTCTAAAAAGTATATCGTATCAGGATAAATGCTATGCAGTTAAATTATCTGAGTTGTGTTTGAAATAATTAATGAAATCAGATCTTCTTCTTATTGAAACGTCTAAAATATCACCATTACTCATCACTATTTTTCCTTTCCCGGCTTTTTCTCGTATGTATTTTTGTATGTGACTAAAGTTGATCAAATGAGCATGATGTACTCGCAAAAAACCAAAGGTTTCGAGCGAGTTCTCTATTTGCTTTAATGATGAATGAACTTCATGTTTTACATTGTTTTTTAATATGCAAAATATATTGGTTTTGTCTATTCCGAACCTGATTATTTCTTCCGTCTGAATCATGCTATAGCCTTCTTTTGTAGGTAACGCAATTCTTTCGTTTTTGGCTTGTGGCACTGGTGTTGGAACATTAGTCTTCCTTATCTTCTTAGCAAAATTTGCATCTAGCAATTCTTCTGTTTTCGTATCTGCTTGTATCATGGCTTATGTTTTAATATTAATTAGTTAAAAAAAATTAAGAGGTGGCCTTTTCCATATTTTATTCTCCCGATAAATATGAAAAAGTTATGCCACCTCTGGGTTGCTATTAAAGAAAAAAACTCTCTCTCTAAATTAAATTTATTCAAAATAGCATACCCGAAAAATATGTATAAGAACTTTCAAATTTTATTTGTCAAAAAAATTATTCCATATAAAAAAAGGGGGGTATTATTCAATATTCATTCTCCCAAAAAAATAAAGCGTATACCCGCCCCCGTGGTTCCAGTTCTTAATTAATACACCTAATTTATTAATTACAGAAATGGTTAATTTATCTACTCTAAAAAAATAACGTTAAATGCATTATTAATTATTTTAAAAAATATCTGGTCAAAAAAACTATCCCATATTTAAAAGAAAGGGGGGTATTATTCAATATTCATTCTCCCAAAAAAATAAAGCGTATACCCGCCCCCGAGGTTCCAGTTCTTAATTAATACTCTCTAATTTATTAATCACAGAAATGGGTAGTTTTCTACTCTAAAAAAAAGAACGTTAAATGCATTATTAATTATTTTTAAAAATATCTGGTAAAAAAAACTATCACATATTTAAAAGAAAGGGGGGGTATTATTCAATATTCATTCTCCCAAAAAAATAAAGCGTATACCCGCCCCCGTGGTTCCAATTCCTAATTAATACTCTCTAATTTATTAATTACAGAAATGGTTAGTTTATCTACTCTCAAAAAAAGAACGTTAAATGCATTATTAATTATTTAAAAAATTATTCGGTCGAAAAAAGTATTGAACCTTATTCAACAATCAACCTTTTATTATCTATGTAATCATTGTGAATTCCTTTAACCAAATAAACTCCAGGAGCCAATTTTTCAGAAGGAATAATCGAATATGTTTTTTCATTAAAATCTTCAATAACAATTTCCTTTTGATAGATCAATTTACCGCTTAGGTCATAAATTATAATTGATACCTTATCTCCTTTTAATAAATTGTATGAAAAATTAATAACTGAACCATTACTTGGATTAGGGAAAATTCCTAATGAGAATGGCGAATTACTGTTTTTATATTCAACAGAAACCATATTTGAATACGTAAATGAACCATTATAATCAGTTTGTTTTAATCGATAATAAGATATACCATTATATGGATGAGCATCTACTGTTGCATAATTTAATTGTGCAGTGCTGTTACCTGCGCCACTTACTTTAGCAACTGTTTCGAAATTAATTGCATCTTTTGTTTTTTCTATTGTGAAATAATCATTGTTTATTTCTGTAGCTGTACTCCAATTAAGATCTACAACTGATCCATTTAGGTGAGCATCAAACGACATCAATTCAATAGGCAATGGATTTGATCCAGTAATCTTATTAGCTATTGCGAAGCGACTAAACGAGTTGAATACTCCTGACACAATACTTCCAGTACCATTTGCTGTTGCTGTTCCATCAATATCAGTCCAGGAGTTGCCCGCTATTGGTGCTTTGGCAATTGATAGGTTTGCATAATCAGTCACAACATCATCAGTGCCAGCAGTGCTGCTGTAATACATTTTTATGGATGCACTGCTTAAATCGGCTGTTGAATTTGATCTCTCAATATCTAAATAATGAACTTTTGAAACATGGCTTAATGTGCCCGGTAAGGTCCAATTTAAATCAAAAGCAGAAGCATTGTTTAAGGTTGCTGTATAAGTATATGGTGTTGTTGTACTATGCGTAACTGTTAATTCAGCTGGTCGCCAATCTGTTCCACCAGCTCCCAAAGGAAGCTTAATAATTTTTTGTGAATTGTTTGCAATGCTATAGGTCATAGGTCCATTCACAAAACTTGTTGCCGAACCTATTGTTGTATTTGCATTATAAGTTGCATCAATCAACATGTTTAATTTTGACGTTGATGATGTTAAATTTAATGATGTGTTAAGCTTACCATTTGTTAATGTTAAAGTATTTTTAAGTGTAATATTTTGATTAAGATTTACACCGCTTGTATTATTAATTTCTAGATCATATAAACTTGGAGACGAAGCCCCAGAAATGGTTTGTAATGAAGTTCCCTCCATTACTACTTTTCCTGTGCCTGAATTAAGAGTTCCATCAATAGTAAGATTGCCCTTCACGTGAAGTTGACCGTTTGAAGAAGAAAAATCAATCGTTCCACCTGAATTAATCGTTAAATTACCAGTAGCAGTTAATGTTTGACCAGATTGAATAGTTAAAACAGCATTGTTTTCTATAACTACTTTGTTTGCCAAATCAGCAGTTATATCTGTCTTTGGTTGATTATTAACACAAGTACCAGTTGCCGGAATAAAAATGTTTGTACTTAATGTTGGTGTTAATGTTGCTTTAGATAAAGCGCTATTATTATAAATATACCAATTGCTTGGGGTATTATAATGGCTGTCGGTTTGTCCATTCCATATATAATCTCCATTAATTGGACTTCCACTAAAGGTTGGAGTATTTATTGTAATAGCAGAGGTGCCTGAACTAGTGCATCCAGCTAATGACGTTGATGTTGCTGTGTACGTTATGCCAGTTAAAGGTGTCGCATATACAGATGGAGACACAGTTCCTGTATATGCAGCTGTAGCTGACGCATCTGTATACAATCCTGTTGTTGATGACCAGATTATATTGCTGTTTGATGCTGCATTAGCTGTAATCATTACATTATCAATATTCCATCTAAATGCACCAAAAGTTAATCCACTCATATTAAAAGCTAAGTAAAAAGTGGATGATCCCACATCAGATGTGTTAATTGTAACAGTTTGCAAGCCTTGAACAATACTTGTAGTAACAGGATTTGTTACCCAACTCGTATTGTGCCATGTTGCATGGTCAGTGCTTGTTTGTACACTAACAGAATAGCCATAAGAAGATAAATAATGATTTAAATAATTATTCCATGTAAGAGTTAAGGAAGTTAAACCGGTTGTATTAATAGGTCCATAGTATAACATGTCAGTTACGTTAGTAGATTGACTATTCCCTGTTATCACAGCTTCGTAGGCGGTTCCTCCAGCACTGTTCGTGTTCGACATGGAAATAGCATCTCCGGAGCCAACAACTGTTGTCCAACCTATAGGTAATGATACAGCAAAGGGTTCGTTAAGAAGTGTCATAGAAGTTGGGAATGTGCCACCACTTGCAGACAAGGGTTGAATCGTGCCAGGACATATGCTAGCTGTCGAAGGTGTTACAATCACTGCTGTTGGCAATGCATTTATAGTTTGAGCAGCAGAAGTATAAACTGTATTTCCGCTGCAACTACCACAACCGTAACTTGTATTAGTGCCAAACCAGAAGCATCCTTCAGACACTACATCAAAAGTAATATTATTAGAACCTGCAGCTAAGTTAGCACCATAAGCTCCACCTGTTACAAAATCAGCAGCTTTCAAAGAGAAAGTGAAGGTTGCTGTGGCTCCAACGGCTAAGTTTTGTGCATCAACCCTTACATTATAATCACTCCAACTTGTACCATTTGTATTCCATTTCACACCAATATTAAAATCTTTTCCACTGCCATCAGTCCAAGGCAGAGCTCCAGTGTTTTTTATTACCACTGAAATTGTTCTTGTTTCTCCTGCACACCAATTAACAGAACCTGTACTCATTGAAATAAATTGTGCTCTGAAATCAGGAGGGGGAACGCAAGCTATTGAAAGATCAAATCCAGCACCAACAACAGATCCATCTGAATGAAACTTAATGGTTAATGCTCCAGTGGCATCTGTTGATGTTAATGCTGGAGGAACGGTTCCCATATAATAAGTACCTAATAATGTACCTCCAGTTCCTACACCATTGTATACACTTACATAATCACAACATGATTCCCCTGCACTACTTACACCTGTTACACTAACCATATTTCCAGAAGTTCCTGGATATAATACAGTATAGCCATCACAGCTATTAATATAATCACCTGTTGAACCACCAAAATCATACAAATTACCACTGCAAACGGTATAATTATTATTACCAGTTGAAGGAACCATCATTTGACACATGTTTGTTGTGAAATTCCCACTTGTAGCTACAGTAGAACTTGTATTGTTACAATTTGTTGAAGCGTAAACCGTATAGTAATATGTTGTATTGCATGTTAAACCTGTTAGATATGCTGTTGTTCCAGAAATAGAAGTAGGAGCAATTACTTGTGTTCCTGCAGCATTATACACTGCAATGTAGTAACTTACTGTAGCGGAACCCGCAGGTGTACCTGCAGCCCATGAGCAGGTAGCTGTTGTAGTACCTGTTACAGATGTTGACAAATTTGTTGGAGTACCCGGTGTAACAGCAGTATTTGTATACGAAACAACATTAGTGTAATTTACTAAACCACTATTAGAACAGGTGGTTTTTAAACGATAATACATTGTTGTTGCTGTGGAAGTCGTGTAAGAAGTTGTTGTAATACCAGTGCTGGTCCATGTTGAATTATTAGGAGAAGATTCCCATAAGTAACTTATTCCGGTAGTACCGGTTGATAAACCTGATGAATTAAGTGTGAAATTTATACTTGGGCAACCTGAAGCTGAAGTAATAGTGGCAGTGCCTGCATTAGGAGTTCCTGAACAAGCAGGAACAGAACAAGAGCCACTATAAACTGCATTTAAAGCAATACCAGCACCATTAGTTGAACCATCAGATGTAAATAGAATGGTAATGGTTTGACCTGCAGTACTTGTAAAAGGTGTTATTGTACCTGTGCCACTATAAGTGTATAACAATGTACCTGCAGTACCTACACCATCATAAATTTTAAGGTAGTCATAATTTGCTTCAGTTGTATAAGTTCCTGTTAATGAAATTACAGATGTTGAACCAATTGAATTATTTAAAACGATATATCCGTTTGCACTGATTGAATAATCAGTTGTCGAACCAGCGTGATCGTATATCAAAGTGCTTGTTCCACAGGCAATAGATAAAGAACCAGTGAAAGGAATATTATTAGCTACAACTGCAGTAACCTGAACAGGAGTAGATGTACCATTAGCACCTGAACAAGTAACTATACACTGGTACCAAGTTGTTGCTGATACAGTAGCTGTGTAAGTTGAACTAGTTGCGCCTCCAATATTTGTCCAGGGGCCGGTATTACTTGGGCCACTTTGCCATTGATAAGTTAAACCCGAACCTGTTGGTGGTGTTGAAAGTGAAAGATTTACCGTTGCACCAGAAGCAACACTTGCAGAAGAGGTAACTGTATTACCAGGTGTAGGAGTTCCTGAACATGAAGGTGCCGAACAAGAACCACTATAAACTGCATTTAAAGCAAATCCTGCGCCTTGTCCAGAACCATCAGAGGTAAATTGAACTGTAATTGTTTCACCTGCAGCACTACTAAATGGCGTAATTGTTCCACCTGCAGTATTTGAATAAGTATATAATAAGGTACCACCAGTTCCTACTCCACTATAAATTCGAATATAATCATAATTTGTTTCAACATAACCGTAAGTTCCAGAAATTGATATTACACCAGTTGAGCCTAAAGTATTATTTAAAACTGTATAACCATTTGAGCTAGCAATATAATCCCCAGCTGAACCACCATTATCATATAACATGGTATTTGTTCCGCAGGCAACGGAATTAGAACCTGAAGAGGGAACATTAGTACAAGCTACCACAGCATACGAAACAACATTTGTGTAATTAACTAATCCACTACCCGAACAGGTAGTGTTTAGTTTATAGTAAGCCGTTGTTGCAGTTGATGTTGTTAAAGAGGAGCCTGCCGCGCCAACATTTGTATATGTACCTCCAGCACTTGAGCTCGTTTGCCATTGATAGGAGATACCACTCCCAGTTGAAAGCCCTGAAGTATTTAAGGTGAAATTAGTGCTTGCGCAGCCTGTGGAAGAAGTAATTGTTGCTGTTCCAGCATTCGGTGTGCCTGTACAGGCAGATGCAGCCAAAACTGTAAAAGTATAATCTTCTGTCTCCCCCGTTACTCCAACTGGACAAGCAATCGGTGTAATCAAATTATAATCATGAGCAACACGCATAAGTTTATTCCCTGCTGCTGTTCCAACGGGAACAGTAATTGAGCCAGTTAATGATGTTGCCCAACCAGTGGTAGCCGCAACTTGATCTCCTGCATCAGCAAAACTTCCATTATTGTTCCAATCTACAAATATTGCTGTTCCTGATGAACCCGTATTTGTTGTACTAAAATTAACTGAAGAACCTGGATATTGACTAACAACTTGCGCAGGAAAATAAGCATACCCACCATTTGCTACAGTTGCATTAGAAATATTAGCAACACCACCAGTAGTAGTAACATTTGAAATATAATAAGTAGGAGTACCACTTGCAGAACAATATAGCTGATTATAACAAATTTCAATACGTCCAACACCACCAGCACCACCAGCCCTATTTGTTGCAGTTGTACCTCTTCTACCACCACCACCACCACCACCACCAGCAACACCAACTACACCAGCTGCACCAGCTGCTGCGCTGGATCCTGCACCTCCTGCAAAACCTCCAAGCGGAGCTGCTCCTGCAGTAGGGTTAGCACCGTTATTTCCAATTATTCCAGTTCCTGTAGTACCACCAGCCACAATATTAGCACCAGCACTACTACCACCACCACTAGAAGAAGATGCTATTGCAGTAATACTAGATCCACCCGCAAATTTTATTGTACCAGTAGATGATGCTACTAAACCACCAGCACCACCTGTACCTAAAGCAGTTGAAGTTGTGCCAATACCACCTGTACCACCAGCGGCAACAACAGCTGCGCCTGCAGGCAACCCTGAAGCAGTGTTACCAAAATAAGATAAATTTCCATTACCACCGTTTCCACCAGCTGCTGCTCCAGCTGTTCCACCTGCAGCAACAGTTAAAAAATATATAGTACCAGGCACTACAGTAAGAGTAGATTGAGCATATGCACCACCACCACCACCACCACCATTAGCCTGAGCAACAGTGGCACCACTACCACCACCACCACCAGAACCCCAGGTTTTTACAACTATTGAAGTGACTCCAGGAGGACAAGTCCATGTATAATTACCTGCTGCAGCAACTGCTGAATATACTGCTTGCGCTTTTACATTAAAAGTAAAAAGCATAATAATTAGCATAGCAATTAACTTAGCGCTGCTAGTAATTTTCTGTAGGGAGATTTTTACCATCATATTAATGTTTTTTTATCATTCAATTTGCCAGAGAGAAATCCATTA
>CAIXIP010000027.1 GCA_903919535.1 uncultured Bacteroidota bacterium
AATCAGCTTTACCAAAAATGTATTGAATCGGTTTTTGTTGTTTCAGATCTTTTATTGCAAAATTAAATTTCAACAATTGTGATTCGCTCATTGTTTCATTTTTGCGTAATCCAATCTCTGCTTTGTTAATAGCCAGAATTTCTTCAAAGCAATAAGCTATAAGAGTTTCCAATTCTTCTTTTTCATAGATATCTTTTAAATTATCCTGAAAAAAACGTAGTACATCGGCAATTTTATTAGAAGCTATTTTCATTCCCAACAAAAGTAAAAATAATCTATTTGGTAATCGTTGAATATCTTAACTTTGGGTTCGATAATGAATATTCATGAAACATACATAAAACGCTGTCTTGAACTTGCAGCAAAAGGCTTAGGAAATGTTGCTCCAAATCCAATGGTTGGTTCTGTTATTGTCCTTGATGGAAATATTATTGGCGAAGGATTTCATCAACAATATGGACAAGCACATGCAGAAGTAAATGCTGTAAATTCAGTTGAAAACAAAGATCTTTTAAAAAAAGCAACGCTGTATGTAAATCTCGAACCTTGCTCTCATTTTGGAAAAACCCCACCATGCGCTGATTTGATCATTGAACATAAAATTCCTTATGTTGTTATCGGAACAATTGATTCGAATTCAATGGTTTGTGGAAGAGGAATCGAGAAACTAGTAAAGGCTGGAATTGATGTAAAAACAGGTGTTCTGGAAAATGAATGTAAAGAATTGAATAAACGTTTTTTTACTTACCATGAAAAAAAACGGCCTTATATTATTCTTAAGTGGGCGCAAACTGCCGATGGTTTTGTTGATGCTAAACGAACAGAAGATAGTACTGAAAAAGCTTTGCAGATAAGCAACTCCGATTCAAAAAAATTACTGCATAAATGGCGTAGCGAAGAACAAGCGATAATGGTTGGGACCAATACAGCCCTACTCGATAATCCTAGTTTAACCGTTCGTGAAGTGCAAGGGAAAAACCCTTTGCGCATCACATTTGACAAATGGTTGCGAATACCAACGGAGTTTCATTTGTTTGATAAAAGTACACCAACACTAATTTTTACAGCAAATTCTGTTCCCTCAGAAACTAATCTAGAGTACGTTACCATTGATTTTGAAAAGGACATTATCCTTCAGGTATTGGCAGAACTTTATAAGCGAAATATTCAATCACTAATAGTTGAGGGTGGCTCACAAGTCCTAAATAGCTTTATTGATGAAGGTTTGTGGGATGAAGCACGTGTATTTATTTCGGATCAAAAAATTGAAAAAGGCTTGCATGCTCCTGTTTTAAAAGAGAATCCTATTAGCAAACAAAATATTTCCGGTGATAAATTGATGATTTACTTACATTTGCAACCATGATTACTTTTATAATTATCGCCATAACTGTTCTTGTTTCCATCACCTCAATGGAAAATGATGCACTCAAAAACAAATTGATGTTCAATGCTTATATGATTCATAAGCGGAAAGAATGGTATCGCTTTTTTTCGAGTGGACTAATACATGCTGATTTTATGCATTTAGCATTCAACATGTTCTCATTATACATGTTTGGAAAAGGCGTTGAAACTATTTACGGTTTTGAAGATGTTTTTGGAGCAAAAGGGCCTTTGTTTTTTATCTTATTGTATGTTGGCGGCTTGGCATTATCATCACTTTATTCTTATGAAAAAAACAAGAATAATATTTATTACAATGCCCTTGGCGCATCTGGAGCTGTATCTTCAGTTGTTTTTGCCTTTATTATTCTTAATCCTACTAGCAAATTAGGATTGTTGTTTTTGCCGGTTCAAATTCCTGCTTACCTTTTCGGAGTTATATTTTTAGCTGTTGAGTATTATTTGGGTAAGCGCGGACAATCTAATATTGGGCATGATGCACATTTTTGGGGTGCAATATATGGTATCGCTTTCACCCTAATATTGAAACCAAGTTTATTTACAATGTTTCTTGATCAAATTCTTGGACGATAATGAATAAAGCAATATTTTTAGATAGAGATGGAGTAATAAACGTTGAACGAGGTTATACGTTTCGTTTAGAAGATTTTGTAATCCTTCCGGATCTTATTGAAGTGTTACAAACATTACAACAAAAAGGATATTTATTAATTATTGTATCTAATCAAAGTGGTGTTGCTAAAGAGTTATACAAGCAAACTGATGTAGAAATTTTGCATAACTATTTGCAGAACGAATTCACAAAAAATAAAATTACACTTTCCGAAATTTATTATTGCGTTCACCATCCTGATGTAACACGTTGTATTTGTCGAAAGCCGGATTCGTTGTTTGTGGAAAAGGCGCTCGCTCGTTTTAATATCGATGCAAAAAAATCTTTTTTTATTGGTGATAAAGAACGCGATACAGATGCGGCTGAAAAAGCTGGAGTAAAAGGTATTTTAATCGAAGCAAATATTTCTTTGAAAACTATATTAAATCAAATTTTCTAATCAATTTTGTTAAGTTAAATAGTTGAAACGCTTAAGAATTTCATAGCAAATGTCAATCTTTATCAATCATAACGGAGTATTTCTACCAGCAGATCAACCCTTGATCAAAGCTGACAATAGAGCATTTCGATATGGAGATGGATTGTTTGAATCAATTCGTATAGCAAATTATTCTGTGCAATTTTTGAATGAACATTTGCAACGATTATTTAAAGGGATGCAGGTTCTTAAAATGAAGCAAAATCCTTTATTTACGGAAACATTTTTTGAACATGCTTTTCTAGAACTTGCTCAAAAGAATGGAATTACTTCAGATGGGAGAATAAGACTTTCTGTTTACAGGAATGATGGTGGATTTTATGCTCCTAATGATAACGGTTCTTCATTTTTAATTGAGGCTGTTCCTCTAGAAGAGAAAAATTATACGCTAAATTCAAAAGGCTTCACAATTGATCTTTATACCGAACTTAAAAAGCCTCAAAGCCCTTTGTCTTCAATTAAATCGGCTAATAGTGCGATATATGTTTTGGCAGGCATTTTTAAGACTCAAAATTCGTTAGATGAATGTGTAATTGTAAATGAAAAACTAAGCATTTTGGAAGCAATTAGTTCAAATATCTTTGCGGTAAAAAATGGCGTTCTTTACACTCCTCCTATTTCTGAAGGTTGCGTTGATGGAGTAATGCGTAAAAAGATAATTGAAATCGCACAAGCAAATCGTATTGCCGTATATGAAATTCCTGTAATGCAAAACGTTTTATTAGCTGCTGATGAATTGTTTTTCACAAATGCTATCAATGGAATTCGTTGGGTTGTAGCATACAAACAAAAAAGATATTTCAATAATACTTCAAAAAAACTGACGGAAAAGCTTAATGAATTAATAACTGCTGTTTCTGAAACATTATAAGTTAAGATTTACATTCTTTATATAAATAATTATGAAAGATTTAAACGCATATATCAATTCGCTTCGTCATGATTTTTCAAGTGAATCATTAGATGAAAAAAATGTGTATCACAACCCTTTTTCGCAATTTGAAAAATGGCTAAAAGAAGCCATAGAAGCTAAAATATTTGAACCAAATGCAATGTCGGTTTCTACTGCCACAAAGGATGGAAAACCTTCTTCCAGAATTGTTCTTTTGAAAAATTTTGATGAACACGGATTTATATTTTATTCGAATTATACCAGTAGAAAAGGTGAAAAGTTAGCCATGAATCCCAATGCTGCCTTATTGTTTTTTTGGCCTGAACTTGGACGTCAAGTTCATATTGAAGGTGTAATAGAAAAACAATCTGAATTAGAATCCGACACCTATTTTAAATCCCGCCCATATCCAAGTAAACTTGGTGCTTGGGCTTCCAATCAGAGCAAAGTAATAGCAAACAGAAGTATATTGGAAGATGAACATGAACGCTTAGCAAAAAAGTTTCCTGACGATAATATTCCTCGTCCCGCACATTGGGGTGGTTATATTTTAAAGCCATCAACTATTGAATTTTGGCAAGGCCGTGAAAGTCGCCTACATGATCGGATTTTATATACTCACGAAAATTTAAATTGGAAAATAGAGCGTTTAGCTCCTTAATTTTTTATAATAGAGTTGTAAATTTTTCAATTTATTTTGAAAAAAAGTTGATCACGGTGTGTTTAACAAAAGTATGAAACAAGAAAAATCATTATCAGAGGTTCATTCAAGTATCGACACGACAAACAAATCGGGGTTTTGGAAAAAACTGTTTGCATTTGTAGGCCCAGCTTATCTTATCAGTGTTGGTTATATGGATCCAGGTAACTGGGCTACTGATATTGCAGGTGGTAGCCAGTTTGGATATAAATTACTTTGGGTTTTAGTAATGAGCAACTTGATGGCTTTGCTTTTGCAAAGTTTAAGTGCAAAATTAGGTTTGGTTCGGGGATTGGATCTTGCTCAAGCATCAAGAGCAACATATCATCCGGCAATTATTTTTTTTAATTGGATTTTAGCTGAAATAGCCATTGCCGCTTGTGATCTGGCAGAAGTTATTGGAATGGCAATTGGATTACAATTGTTATTTCATATTCCGTTATTAGCCGGAGTATCAATAACAGTTGCTGATACCTTACTTATATTGGTTTTGCAAAAACATGGCATCCGAAAAACGGAAGCGTTTATTTTAGCCCTTGTTGCAACAATTGGACTCGCATTTATTGTCGAATTAATTTTCGCTAAACCCAATGGAACAGAATTACTAAAAGGTTTTTTTCCTTCCATTCCTAATAACGATGCTTTATATATTGCTATTGGAATAATTGGTGCAACGGTAATGCCTCACAATTTATATTTACATTCATCTCTGGTTCAAACCCGAAAAATTGATCGATCACCAAAAGGGATTAAGGAAGCAATAAAATTTAATTTTATTGATACATCAATTGCATTGAATATGGCATTGTTTGTTAATGCAGCCATATTAATTCTTGCAGCAGCAGCATTTTTTACAACCGGACATAATGAAGTCTCTGAAATACAAGATGCACACCGTTTACTAAATGATATTTTAGGAACCAGCTTCGCTCCTATTCTATTTGCAATAGCTTTAATAGCTGCCGGACAAAGTTCTACACTAACAGGTACTTTATCAGGACAAATAGTTATGGAAGGATATTTAAATCTGAGAATTCAACCTTGGTTGAGACGATTAATTACTCGTTTAATTGCCATCATTCCCGCATTCCTTACTATTTATATTTTAGGTGAAGGAGCAACAGGTAAACTATTAATATTGAGTCAGGTTATTTTAAGTTTGCAATTGGGCTTCGCAGTTATTCCGCTTATTCATTTAACAAGCGACAAAAAGAATATGGGCGAATTTGCAAACAAGCTTTGGGTGAAAATTTGTGCATGGATAGTTGCTACAATCATTGTTGTTTTAAATGCTAAATTGGTAATCGATACGATAAGTGAATGGATCACTAAAGTTGAAAATCCTATTGTGTTGTACATTACAGTTGTTCCATTGGTTATTGGTGCAGGTATATTACTTTTGTATATTACCTTTAAACCGATGATTCAAAAATCGAAAGAAAAAGAAAATACTGTTCCGGATGGTATGCCTGCTGAATTACGAATTGTTACAGAAAAAAAATACAATTGTATTGCAATTACAGTTGATTTTAGCTCAAGTGACAGTAATGCTATCAGTAACGCTGTTGCACAAGGAGGAAAAGCCGCTGAGTATGTTTTGATTCACATAGTTGAAACAGCTGGTGCTCGAATGATGGGACATGAAATCAAGGATCTGGAAACGGAATCAGACATTATTAATTTAGAAAAATATAAAACAGAATTAACATCTCAAGGTTTTAAAATTCAAGTAAAACTTGGCTTTGGGAATCCTAAAAAGAGCATTCCTGAAATTGTAAACAGTTGTAACTGCAATCTTTTGGTAATGGGAGCACACGGCCACAGAGCTTTAAAAGATATAATATTCGGAACAACCTTAGATGCTGTTCGGCATAATGTTAAGGTTCCGGTGCTTATAGTAAAATAAAGTGTCTTCCGATTACCTTATTTCGAACACTTTCAAAAAAGATCTAGACCAAAGTCTTCGACAAACTCAGACTGACCGCGTGCAGGTCATATTGAGTTTGTCGAAATATGTGCGATAGTATTAACTTAATGACAATGAAGAGGAACTCGAGATTCTCTTTTTATTCTATCTTTGTGCCCTTATGAGTAGCGAAAACACAATAAACATAAAAAATAGAAAAGCCTCTTTTGAATTTACTTTCATTGATAAATACGTTGCCGGCATCCAATTAACAGGCACTGAAATAAAATCAATACGTGAAGGAAAAGCGAATATCAATGAAGCATTTTGTGTATTCGATTACAATGAATTATTGGTTAGAAACATGCACATTGCCCATTATTTTAATGGAACATATAATAATGTCTTAGAAAAGCGTGATCGTAAATTATTACTTAACCGTAATGAATTAAAACGACTTCAGAATGAATTAAAGGACCAAGGATTAACAATTATTCCTTTGCGATTATTCATAAATGATAAAGGATTAGCGAAATTGGAAATTGCTTTAGCCAAAGGGAAAAAGATATTTGACAAACGCGAGGACATTAAGAAACGCGATACCGAGCGTGAAACAAACAGGAGGCTGAAGTAAATTCTAAATCCTTTATTCTAAAAATTAAGAGGTAAATTCAACTACCTTTACAATCATTAAAACAAATCAGAATGACCTTTGAAGAACTAAATATTAGTAAACCAATAATTAATGCATTAAACGACCTGGATTATTTCCAGCCTACTCCTATTCAAGAAAAGGCATTTCCAGTAATTATGTCGGGTAAGGATGTTGTAGGTATTGCTCAAACCGGTACTGGAAAAACGTTTGCATATCTATTGCCAATTTTAAGGCAATTAACTTACTCAAATCAAAAATTTCCTCGCGTATTAATTGTTGTTCCTACTCGCGAACTTGTTTTGCAAATCGTTGCTGAGATTAAAAAATTAACTACCTATGTAAACCTTCGTTATCAAGGTATTTATGGTGGAACCAATATCAGAACTCAAAAGCAATTAGTGTATGACGGTACTGATATTTTAGTTGCTACACCAGGGAGATTAACCGATCTAACACTAACCGGAATTCTTAGATTAAAAGATATCCAAAAATTAGTGATCGATGAAGTTGACCAATTGCTTGGATTAGGATTTCGCCAGCAATTAAATACGTTTTTAGAAACCTTGCCAACAAAAAGACAAAACATTTTGTTTTCGGCAACAATGAATGAAGAGATTGAAGGATTGTTATCAAAATATTTTAATGATCCTCTTAAAATTGAAGTTGCTGCGCATGGTACTCCATTAGATAAAATTGTTCAAAAAGCATATCATGTTCCTAATTACAATACAAAAGTAAATCTGTTGGAGCATCTACTAAATAATGATTCTGAATTAGGCAAAGTGCTTGTGTTTGTTAATAGCAAACGATTAGCCGATAAATTACTTGATCAAATGAATACGTTGATCCCTGATTCATTTGGTGTTATCCATTCAGGAAAATCACAAACACAACGTATCAATATCTTAAAACAATTTAAGGATGGCAATCTCCGTGTATTAATTGCAACAGATATTGCAGCACGTGGATTGGATATTTCGGATGTAACACATGTTATCAACTTTGAAACCCCTGATGTTCCAGAAGACTACATTCACCGTATTGGAAGAACAGGTAGGGCGAATAAGGATGGTATTGCCATTACATTTATCAATGAGCAGGAACAAGAACATCAAATTGCGATTGAGCAAATGATGAACAAAGCAATGGATTACGAAACCTTATCAGAAGATGTTGTTGTATCCAAAGTGCTTACTGATGAAGAAAAAGAAAAACCGAAATTCGAAAAAATCTACATAAAAAAGAAACCTGAAAAAGAAGTACGAGGCGCTGCCTTCCACGAAAAAAAGGAAAAGAATAAAAAAGTGAACCTTGGTGGACCAGGACAAAAAGAAAGAATGAAAGGCAAAGATGGGAAGATCAGGACTTTTAGAAGAGGTTAGTTCTCGAAAAAACTAAATCCTTTTTTCTATTTTATAATTATTTCTATCGTTAGAATTACGAGAAATTAACTCTGCTAAAAAGCCAGCCAAAAACAATTGTGTTCCAATTATCATTGCCACTAAAGCTAAGTAGAATAAAGGCTTGTCGGTAACATCACGTGTAGGAATGGCATAAGCTGACTTGTAAACTTTTTCTGCGATCAGAAACAAAGAAACCATCACTCCAAAGAAAAAAGAGATTGTTCCCCACAATCCAAAAAAGTGCATGGGACGTTTTCCGAATTTTGAAACAAATGTTATTGATAAAAGGTCTAAAAATCCTCTGATAAATCGCTCTAAGCCAAATTTTGTGACACCATATTTTCGTTCACGGTGCTGAACCACTTTTTCTTCTATCTTAGTGAAACCGGCCCATTTAGCTATAACGGGAATATAACGATGCATTTCGCCATACACTTCAATGTTTTTTACAACATCCTTTTTGTAGGCTTTTAATCCGCAATTGAAATCGTGTAAATTATTTATTCCACTGCTTTTGCGAGTTGCCCAGTTAAACAATTTGGTAGGTATTGTTTTTGAAATGGGATCGTAACGTTTCTTTTTCCATCCCGAAACAAGGTCCAATCCATCCACAGCAATCATTTTATATAAATCAGGAATCTCATCTGGTGAATCCTGTAAATCAGCATCCATAGTAATAATAACATGACCTTGAGCTGCTTCAAAAGCAACGTTTAATGCTGCTGATTTACCATAATTTCTTCTAAATTTTATTCCTCTGATATTTTGATTTTTCGAAGATAGCTCTTCAATCACTTGCCACGACTTATCCGTACTGCCATCATCAACTAATAATATTTCATATGAAAAATTATTATCGTTCATTACCTTCTCTATCCATAGACAAAGTTCTGGTAACGATTCTTCTTCGTTTAATAAAGGTATAACTATTGAGATATTCATAGCGATGGCAAATGTAATAAATAAAATTAAAAGCGTTTCTTGGATTTTTGAATATAAAGTACATATAATGGAATTATGAAAAATTCAATGTGCGTATGTCAACCTGAGTTTGCCGAAGGGAGCGGAAGCTTTCACAAATATTTCTGCAAACTCAATATGACCACAAAAAAATTAAACTATGACCTTGGATGGAATTGTATAATTGATTGTCGCAAAAAGTCGCGGTCTAAATGTGTGTAAATTTCAGTAGTAGTAATTGATTCGTGACCAAGCATTTCCTGAACAGCCCGCAAATCTGCACCGCCATCGATTAAATGAGATGCGAAAGAATGACGAAATGTATGCGGACTAATATGTTTTTTCATCCCAATTTTTATCGCCAACCCTTTTATGATGTTAAAAACCATAACCCTCGAAAGCCTTGCTCCTCTCCTATTCAAAAATAGAAAATCTTCATTGTCTTTTTTTATCTTGATATGACAACGAATTTCATCTTTATAAATATTTATTTGCTTCACAGCCACACTTCCAATAGGCGCTAAACGCTCTTTATCGCCTTTCCCGGTAACTTTAACAAAACCTTCGTTAAAATATAAATGAGATATTTTTAAATTCACCAATTCGCTTACACGCAAGCCACAACTATAAAGTGTTTCTATCATGGCTTTGTTTCTTTGTCCTTCAGATGAACTTAAATCAATTGCATCAATGAGTTTATTTATTTCATCAATATTCAACGTATCTGGTAGTTTTCGGCCAAGCTTAGGTGCTTCTAGTAGTGCTGTTGGGTCGTTATTTAAAACATTTTCTAATAAAAGGTATTTGTAAAAGCCTTTTATTCCACTGATAATACGAGCTTGTGATGGTGCGCTTATTGCAAATTCATTCAAGTATTTTAAAAACTCCTGTAATGTTTTAAGGTCAATGTCTTTGGGTGAAAAATTGTATTTTTTTATCTCCAGAAAACTGTTCAGTTTCTGCACATCATGCACATATGCTTCAATGGAGTTTTTTGAAAGCGATTTTTCGAGCGCCAAAAACGATTTATAGCCATCTATGTATATTTTCCAATTCATTTCCTCACGAAGTTACGAATAGAAGAAATAGTTAAAAATAGAAGAGAATATAGTAACTAACAAACGATTGTTATTTGAAATTTTTTTGTAAAAAAAACGGAGAACCTTTTGAGTTCCCCGCTTTAGAATATCCGAACTAAATTGGAAGCTTAGTTCTTCAATTTTTCGTTTATAGCTTTTAATTTATCTGCCATTTGCATACGGCTATAAATTTGTTTTAATGCAAACATAGTGTTTCTATCGTTCGGATTTACTTCCAAGGCTTTTTCCAATAATGGCAATGCTTGTTTAAAAGCTTCAGTAGCTTTAGCATTTGCAGCAGCATTTTTTGCATTATCAGTTATTTCATCTGCCAATTTATTCAAGGCAACTCCTGAATTGTTATATAAAACCCCTAAATTAAATAATGCATCAAAATAATCAGGTTTCAATTCTATAGCTTTCTTATAATCAGCCTCCGCTAATTTTATCATATCAGCATAATCTTTTGGTTTTGCCATTTCCTTGCCTGCTTCATCTTTAGGATTTGAAAGATTGTCATAAATATTCCCTCTTACTAAATACAAACTTTGATCATTCGATTTTGCTGCAATTGCTAAATTTAAATCAAGCAATGCTTCCTGACTCTTATTGGTTTTTAAAAAGTAATTAGTTTCAGATATCAAAAGGCCAATATCATTAGGAAAAGCCGCTCTTCCTTTTTTCAATACATCCATTGCTGTTGCAGTATCTTTTGCCAATAAATTAACAGTAACCAAAGACGAATAAGTATTGCCACGACCTTGTTTTAACTCTATCATTTTTTGTAAATAAACTTTCGCTTTATCATAAGCGCCAGCTCTCTCAGCTACTAAAGCACAATTACCCAAACTTACGGTATCATTCACGCCATTTATTTCGTAAATAATTTCAAAAGCCGGTAATGCTTCAACATACTTTTTTGCGTTGTAATCAGCCTTCGCTTTGTTGCCGTAGTGCCCTCCAACTCTTTCATAACCTGATTCAATATCTGATTTGTAATTCCCTTTCACATCAAGTTTGCGCCCTGAGGAATAAGCACGAAATGCTGTTTCCAGATCAGAAGAAGGAGTATTCTGATAAGCGATCAATGCTTTTTTATTAGGGTCGGAAACACTCGTTTGTTTTTCGGTTTGGGTACGAAGATTTAAATCGAAAATCGCTAAATAAATTTGTCCTGCATAAACCTGAGTTTTTGTTAGATCCTTTGTATCTGGATGAGCCAAAGCCAAATCAATCGCTTCTTTGGCTTTGTTAAGTGACGCAGGGTCATTTTCTTTCAAATAATCTTTATAATAATTATTTGCAGAAACTAATTTTGAAGATTGCGCGCTACCTGTAATTACAGGTAGCATCGCGATTAAAAATATAACAACCTTTTTCATAGGTAAATTATTAAAGTTTATTATTTATCGTCACCACTGTTATCAACTTCCTTGGTATCAGTGTTTGTTTCTGTATCAGACGCATTGTTACCTTCTGTTCCATAATTTTCAGTAGGATTTTCTTCGTTCTCAATACTTTCAACTACTTCATCGATATCAACTTTCGTTACTGCAGCAATTTCATCTGTTTCTTTTAAGTTGATTAATCGAACCCCTTGTGTTGCTCTTCCAATTACTCTTAGATCAGCAACTGATAAACGAATAATGATACCAGATTTATTAATGATCATAAGGTCATTTTTATCCGTAACATCTTTGATGGCAATTAAATAACCTGTTTTATCTGTTATGTTAATAGTTTTAACGCCTTTTCCACCACGTTTTGTAACACGATATTCTTCGATATCAGAACGTTTTCCATAGCCTTTTTCAGATACCACCATAACATTGCTAAGCTTGTCTGGCATTGCAATCATACCGATCACTTCGTTACCTTTTACATCGCTTATGTTTATTCCTCTTACACCTGAGGCGTTACGACCCATTGGGCGAACATTGGCCTCATTGAAACGAACTACCTTCCCGGCTTTTGAAGCCAACATGATCTCATTTGTACCATTTGTTAATAATACTTCTAATAATGCATCACCATCACGAACAGTTATTGCATTAATACCATTCTGGCGTGGACGAGAATATGCTTCTAATGTCGTTTTCTTGATAATTCCATTTCGTGTACACATGATGATGAAGTTGTTGTTGATATACTCTTCATCACCAAGGTTTTTAACATTGATATATGCTTTAACTTTATCATCAGGAGGAATGTTAATTAAATTCTGTATAGCGCGTCCTTTAGATGTACGTGTTCCTTCAGGAACCTCAAATGCACGCATCCAGAAGCAGCGACCTTGCTCCGTAAACAATAACAAATAGTTATGGGTTGAAGCAACGAATAAATGTTCGATAAAATCTTCGTCACGAGTTGTACTTCCTTTTGCGCCCTTTCCACCACGTGCTTGAGTTCTGTATTCGGTAAGAGCAGTTCGTTTGATATAACCCATGTGAGATATCGTAATTACAACATCTTCATCAGCAATCATATCCTCTATTTTGAAATCTCCAGAAGCAAAAACGATTTGAGTTTTTCTCTCATCACCATATTTTTCTTTGATCTCTAAAAGTTCATCTTTAATGATTTTCATCCTCAATGTTTCATCATTCAAGATAGAACGTAAATAGTCAATTAACTTCATCAACTCTTCGTACTCCGCTTTTATCTTATCTCTCTCTAAACCAGTTAGTACACGCAATCTCATTTCAAGTATTGCTTTAGCTTGAATTTCGGATAACCCGAAGTTGTTCATTAAGCCATCTTGCGCTTCACTTGGTGTTGCCGCTGCACGAATTAATTTTATAACTTCATCTAAATGATCCAGTGCAATTAAATAACCTTGCAAAATATGAGCACGCTTTTCAGCTTGAATTAATTCAAATTTTGTTCTGCGAACAACTACATCATGACGGTGATCCACAAAATGGGTGATCATGTCTTTAATTGTTAACATCATTGGGCGTCCACCAACAAGTGCAATGTTGTTTACGCTGAATGACGTTTGAAGCTCTGTATATTTGAATAGATTATTCAAAACAACGTTTGTGATTGCATCGCGTTTTAATTCATATACGATACGCATACCATCTCTGTCAGACTCATCGCGAATATCAGAAATGCCTTCAATTTTTTTGTCATTTACCAAATCAGCTGTTTTGCGAATCATCTCCGCTTTATTTACCTGGTAAGGTATTTCAGATACAATAATTCGTTCACGACCAGCATCAGTGATTTCTACATTTGTTTGTGCACGCATTACAATTCGTCCGCGTCCGGTTTCAAAAGCATCTTTTACGCCTTCGTATCCGTAAATAATTCCTCCTGTTGGAAAGTCAGGAGCTTTTACATATTGCATGATGCCAGCAATATCAATATCTCTATTGTCAATATAAGCAACCGTTGCGTTTATGATCTCTGTTAAGTTGTGTGGAGGCATATTGGTTGCCATACCAACAGCAATTCCAGAAGCTCCGTTAATTAATAGATTAGGTATGCGGGAAGGTAAAACGGTAGGCTCTGTTAAACTGTCATCAAAATTTGGGCGAAAATCAACTGTATCTTTTTCAATGTCATTCAACATCTCCTCAGCAATTTTTTTTAAACGAGCTTCGGTATAACGCATTGCAGCCGGGCTGTCACCATCAATTGAACCAAAGTTTCCTTGTCCGTCAACCAACGGATAACGCAAACTCCATTCCTGTGCCATACGAACCATTGCATCGTAAACCGAGGTGTCGCCATGTGGGTGGTACTTTCCAAGGACTTCTCCAACGATACGAGCAGATTTCTTATGCGCTTTATTTGACATAACGCCCAGATCGAGCATTCCATATAACACCCTTCTGTGCACTGGTTTCAATCCGTCACGCACATCAGGTAATGCACGAGATACAATAACCGACATCGAATAATCGATGTAAGCCGATTTCATTTCTTCCTCAATGTTAATTTGAATGATTTTTTCTCCGTCTGCCATAATTTCTATTTCTTATTAATTTTAAAGCGTTATTATTCTTTTATCAAGTTAAAATGTCATAAATTTTGTTTAGCATAATAGTTGCTAAACGCATATTAAATTTAGGAGTTCGAAAATACTTATTTGATAGGAGATGAAGCCTTTTTTGGCGCTTTAATTATTAACATATTAACAGATTTTTTGTTGATAAATAAAAAGCCCTTTATAATGCTCCTTCAAATGCACTAAGTACTTTTGATTTTGAAGTTAAATACCTTATTTTTGTTGGTATTTGAAACTCTTAGTTTTAAGAAAACGTTACAACAACAATAAATATAAGTATTATGGAAGCTAAATTTTCACCGAGGGTAAAGGATGTTATCACCTATAGCAGAGAAGAAGCACTGCGTTTAGGTCATGATTACATTGGAACGGAACATTTATTATTAGGCATTATTCGTGAAGGAGAAGGAACTGCTGTTCGTTTATTAAAATCATTAAATGTTGACCTGGCTGAATTACGTAAAACAGTTGAAGATGCAATTGTTACTGACACTAAAAAAGTTAGTAATCTGGCTAATATCCCATTAATGAAACAAGCCGAAAGAGCTTTAAAGATAACATATTTAGAAGCAAAACTTTTTAAAAGTCCTGTAATAGGCACAGAGCATCTAATATTATCTATTTTGAAAGATGAAGATAACATTGCAACAAAATCATTACATAAATTTAAAATTGATTATGAAGTTATGAAGCACGAACTAGAACTATCAAAATCGGATCCTAAAGCGGAATTCCCGGGAACACCAAATGATGATGATGCAGAAGAGGATTCGTTTAGCGCCAGCAGCACCAAAAAAACTGTTGATAGCAAATCAAAAACACCTGTTTTGGATAATTTCGGTCGCGACCTTACAAAAGCGGCTGAAGAAGGTAAATTAGATCCAATAGTAGGGAGAGAAAAAGAAATCGAACGCGTTTCTCAAATTTTATCCAGAAGAAAGAAAAACAATCCAATTTTAATTGGTGAGCCAGGTGTTGGTAAGTCAGCTATTGCTGAAGGTCTAGCATTGCGTATCATACAGCGTAAAGTATCTCGTGTTCTATTTGGGAAACGAGTTGTAACACTTGATCTTGCTTCTCTTGTTGCGGGAACAAAATACCGCGGACAGTTTGAAGAAAGAATGAAAGCTGTTATGAATGAATTGGAAAAATCAACCGATGTTATTTTATTCATTGATGAAATTCACACTATCATTGGTGCTGGTGGAGCTTCCGGATCTTTGGATGCTTCCAATATGTTTAAGCCTGCTTTAGCGCGCGGTGAAATTCAATGTATCGGGGCAACAACATTAGATGAATATCGTCAATATATTGAAAAAGACGGTGCATTAGAAAGACGTTTTCAGAAGGTAATTATTGAGCCAACCACTCCTGAAGAAACTATTCAGATATTAAATAATATCAAATCGAAATACGAAGATCATCATAATGTAATTTATACTGATGAAGCTATTAAAGCTTGTGTTACATTAACTGCACGTTATATCACTGATAGACATTTACCTGACAAGGCAATTGATGCATTAGATGAATCTGGTTCACGTGTTCATATCACAAACATTAATGTTCCGAAGAACATTGTGGAAATCGAGAAGAAGCTAGAAGATATTAAAGAAGAAAAAAATAAAGTTGTTCGTTCTCAAAAATACGAAGAAGCAGCACGTTTGCGTGATACTGAACGTACATTGTTAGAACAATTAGATGCAGCGAAAAAAGCTTGGGAAGAAGAAAGCAAAACACATCGTGAAACTGTAAGTGAAGATAATGTAGCTGAAGTTGTTGCTATGATGACAGGGGTTCCTGTTCAGCGTATCGCGCAAAATGAAGGCGACAAATTAGTGAAGATGGCTGAACTTCTGCAAGGAAAAGTTGTTGGACAAGATGAAGCTGTGAGAAAAGTGGTTAAAGCTATTCAACGAAACCGTGCTGGATTAAAAGATCCGAATAAGCCAATTGGTTCATTTATATTTTTGGGTCCTACAGGAGTTGGAAAAACGCAATTAGCAAAAATTTTATCTAAATATTTGTTCGATAATGACGATGCGCTTATTCGTATCGATATGAGTGAATACATGGAGAAATTTGCTGTTTCTAGATTGATTGGAGCGCCTCCGGGATACGTTGGCTATGAAGAAGGTGGTCAATTAACTGAAAAAGTTCGTAGACGTCCATATGCAGTTATTTTGCTTGACGAGATTGAAAAAGCACATCCTGACGTATTTAATTTATTATTACAGGCATTGGATGATGGACAAATGACAGATAGTTTAGGTCGCAAGATCGATTTTAAAAACACTATCATCATTATGACATCGAACATAGGTGCTCGTCAGTTGAAAGATTTCGGACAAGGGGTTGGATTTACAACTTCTGCTAGAAAAGATACTGAAGAAGATAATTCAAAAGGTATTATTGAAGGCGCTTTGAAAAAAGCATTTGCCCCTGAATTTTTGAATCGTATTGACGATGTTGTTATTTTCAATTCATTAACTCGTGAGGATATTCATAAGATCATTGACATTGAATTAAACAGTTTATATGGTCGTATCAATGGCTTAGGTTATCAAATTAAAATATCTGCAGAAGCAAAAGATTTCATTTCTGAAAAAGGGTATGATATTCAATTTGGTGCTCGTCCTTTAAAACGTGCTATTCAAAAATATCTTGAAGATCCTTTGGCTGAAGAGATCATTAAATCACATTTAAGTGAAGGTGATATAATTGATGTTGGTTTTGACAAAGAAAAAAATGAAATTCTGATCAAGATTAATAAGCCTAAAGAAAGTAAACCGAAAAAAAGTAAAAAAGAAGAATAATTAGAAAATGGGAGTTTTATACTCCCATTTTTTTAGCAATTTATTCAGGTTACTGCATTCTTGATGATGTTTGATAATCCGTTTAATTGTAAATTCCCATTTCTAAATAATTAATTTTAGCATATGAAAAAGACCCTCCTTTTTTTATCAATAATAACCTTCTGTATGGTTGTTATTTTAGCTTTTAAGCCAGCAACTAATCCTGAATTAGCAATTGGGGCCGCTATTCCAAAATCTGATATAAAAATGTTGGATATTAGTGGAAAACAGATTTCTTTATCTGACGCTAAAGCCGAAAAAGGGTTACTTGTAATTTTTTCATGTAATACATGTCCGTATGTAAAATTAAGCGAAGCACGAATAAAAGAAGTTGCAGTGTTGGCAAAAACAAATAAAATTGGAGTTATTTTGATCAACTCAAATGAAGCTCAAAGAGATGCAGATGATTCCTTTGAAGAAATGAAAAAATATGCAAGTTCACAAGGATATGATTTTTATTATGTGGTAGATAAAAACTCGCAAATAGCTGATGCATTCGGAGCTACAAGAACACCTCATTGCTTTTTATTCGACAAAAAAGGATTGGTATACCGTGGCGCTATCGATGATAATATCAAGGATGTAAATGATGCAAAAGAACTTTATTTAAAAGGTGCAATTACTTCAGTTGCTGCCGGGAAATTGATAAAAATTAATTCTACAAAATCGGTTGGTTGTTCTATAAAAAGGGTTGAAGAAGAGTAATCGAAAAACTATTTTAGCCCTTCTTCTATTTCAGTTTTTAGAAATTGAAAATTCAATTTTTTTTCATAAAAATGATTAATCAATTTTTTATTGTTTATTATTAATGTAGCAGGAATAGCTCCTGACCACTGATCAGATATTTTTGGAATAAAATAATTTCCATTTATTTCATCCAATATAAG
>CAIXIP010000028.1 GCA_903919535.1 uncultured Bacteroidota bacterium
GGTTGAAACGGGGTAAATACTGTTTTGTTCTCTGTTTGTACTATTGCCTCGATAAGTCCTTTGTTTGCCCGCTCAGGTAAAATCAGTGCATGGTCAAATGGTGTAACAATAAATTCGTTTACTATTTTTTTTAATCCGGAAAACTCAATAACCATCCCATCATGAGGATTTGTTTCATCACTAATAGGCAAACCCTTTATTGTAACATGAAGTCGATATGAGTGTCCATGGATGTTTTTACAAAGTCCTTCATATCCAGCAAGTAAATGAGCTGCTTCAAAACAAAAAATCTTTGTTATTCGTATCATTTTTTTTCCCGAATAAACCGAGTAAACACCAACAATACAATGATTTTAGTCAAGTATTTGTTTTTTACATTCATATTCGCCTATATTTGTTGTCTTAATTTCGACTTATGATGAAGCAAGTATTTAAAGTTGTCTTGTATATAATAATATTTATGTCTCCAAGCCTGCTATTTGCGCAACCAACTTTTGGTAGCGGAGGTTTGTGCGATACTTGTACTCCAATTGACCAGCAAACCCTTATGCTTGCTTCTGGTGGTGTTGTTTATGCTATACATAAAATTAGAGAAAGCAGAAAAAAATAACTTTATTTATTAAAAATAAAATATTAAAAAAACCGATTTAATAATCGGTTTTTTTGTGTCCTTTTTTGCTACATTATTGGCTTAAAGCTAGCCGTAAAATGGCGAAGAAATTCTGGCTCATAGGTTATTTGATAACCTTTGTTTTCATGTTTAGACTCTAAGATATCATCAAAAACATCTATTACAAAATCAATATGGCTTTGTGTATAAACTCTTCGCGGAATTGCCAATCGAACTAACTCCATAGCAGCTGGAATGAGCTTTCCTTTTTCATCATATTTTCCAAACATTACACTGCCTACTTCAACACATCTAATTCCTCCTTTTAAATAAAGATCGCAAACCAAAGCTTGTCCGGGATAGTGTTCAACAGGAATATGGTTGTATAAACTTTTTGCATCTACGTAAACGGCATGTCCACCTATTGGACGCACAACCTGAATTCCTTTACTAATAAGATGATCTCCTAGGTATTGTGTGCTTTTAATTCGGTAATGCAAATAATCTTTATCAAAAACCTCTACCAAACCTATTGCTATTGCTTCCATATCTCTTCCACTTAATCCACCATATGTTGCAAACCCCTCAGAGATAATCAACAAATTCGTGCATTTTACAGCAAGCTTATCATCTTTAAGGGTTAGCAATCCACCCATATTTACGAGCGCATCTTTTTTTGCACTCATAATAAAAGCGTCTCCCAGGTTTAACATTTGTTGAGCAATTTCCTTATACGTTTTGTTTTCAAAACCGGGCTCACGATGCTTTACAAAGTAAGAGTTCTCAGCGATTCGACAACCGTCAATTACCATCAATAACCCAAATTCGTCACACAATTTTCTAAGAGATATTGCATTTTCCATACTCACCGGTTGTCCTCCAGCCGAGTTATTTGTAACAGTTAAAATTACTGCACCAATATTTTCTCGTCCGTGTTCAATAATCAAATCACGTACATGTTGAAGGTCAATATTTCCTTTAAACGGAAGTTCGGTTCCGGGATCATTTGCTTCAGCTGGAAGGCAGTCAAACGCAATAGCACCGCTAAATTCAATATTTGCTCGAGTAGTGTCAAAATGGGTGTTGCTAATAAAAACCTTCCCTTTTCCGCCTAAAATACCATACAAAATTCTTTCTGCTGCTCGGCCCTGATGGGTTGGCAGAACATGGGGCATTCCTGTTAAGTCTCTTACCACTCGCTGTAAATGTTCCCAACTGCGTGCACCTGCATAGCTTTCATCACCTTGCATCATTCCAGCCCATTGGTTTTGACTCATAGCGCCTGTTCCGCTATCTGTTAACAAATCGATAAACACGTCATCACTTCTTAAAAGAAAGGGGTTGTATCCGGCTGTTTTAAGAGTTTCAACACGCTCTTCTTCTGTTGTTACACGCATTGGTTCAACCATTTTAATTTTGAATGGCTCAGTAAGGGTGCGTTGTTTTTTAGGGGTTGTCATTTTATAAATAATTATTACAAGTATATTTTGTATTTCGTTTAAGCTGGTAAAAATACTTTGGGCACGATGAGTAGAAAATGACTAATGTCACTAATTTTGAATTGTACTTTTAGCAAAAAAAATTTCTGTCTCATCTATAATTAATCATTAAATGAAAACCATTATCTACCATAACCCTAGGTGCAGCAAGAGCCGAGAAGCGTTGAATATTTTACTCGTGCATGCCGAGGATGTTGAAGTAATAAATTATTTGAAAGCTGTCTTTTCAGAAAAAGAGCTTATTGAGTTAATTTCTAAATTAGGGATTAAACCTGAAATGCTTGTGAGAAAAAATGAGCCGTTGTTTAAAGAAAACTTCTCTGATAAAAAATATACCGA
>CAIXIP010000029.1 GCA_903919535.1 uncultured Bacteroidota bacterium
GTATTCCCATTGTCATCAGTACGCTTTTCTTTCGTTTGGTAGTAGTCATCACTAGTTGCCGTGCTTTCTTTTGTTTTATTTTGTTGTGTTTGAGTGTAATTTTCGACAGCAGCTTGAGCTTTTTGCATTTCTTCTTTGGCAATTTGCTTTTCTTTATCTGCTGCAGCATCTTTCGATGAATAATAAATGTCATCGTTATAGTCTTTGGATGCACTGTCTTTAGTTGTTGTGCAGGATGAAAGAATCAGTAATCCAAGCATTGAAACAGTTAAATACGTTTTCATCAGAATGTTATTTTATGTTGGGGGATGATTTCTTTTATGTTTTAAGTTGACAAAAGATTCTGCAAAAGGTTTAATTTTCTATTTTTGCCATCTATTAAAGTCCACATAAAATTACAAATACTATACCACAAAAAAAATATTATGGGTAAGGAATTAACTACCAGAGAAGAAAATTATTCAGAATGGTATAATGAATTAGTTGTAAAAGCTGATTTAGCGGAGCATTCAGCTGTGAAAGGTTGTATGGTTATTAAGCCATACGGTTATGCCATATGGGAAAAAATGCAACAAGCTCTTGATAAAATGTTTAAGGATACCGGCCATGTCAACGCCTATTTTCCTTTATTTATTCCAAAATCATTTTTCAGTAAGGAGGCAAGTCATGTTGCGGGCTTTGCAAAAGAGTGCGCTGTAGTTACTCATTATCGCTTAAAAACAGCTGAAGATGGAAGCATTGTGGTTGATGAAACAGCCAAATTAGATGAAGAATTAATTGTTCGACCAACTTCTGAAACTATAATCTGGAATACCTATAAAGGTTGGATACAATCTTACCGTGATCTGCCAATTTTGGTGAATCAATGGGCAAATGTTGTTCGTTGGGAGATGCGCACACGCTTGTTTTTAAGAACAACAGAGTTCTTATGGCAAGAAGGTCATACTGCACATTCTACAGCTGATGAAGCAATTGCGGAAACAGAACAAATGTTGAATGTATATGCTGATTTTGCAGAAAAATGGATGGCAGTTCCTGTAATAAAAGGAGTTAAGACTGTCAATGAAAGATTTGCAGGAGCTATTGAAACATATTGTATTGAAGCATTAATGCAAGATGGAAAAGCGTTGCAAGCAGGGACATCTCACTTCTTAGGGCAAAATTTCGCAAAGGCATTTGATGTGAAATTTGCAAACAAAGAAGGGAAACAAGATTTTGTATGGGCAACATCCTGGGGTGTTTCCACCCGATTGATGGGCGCTTTGGTAATGTCTCATTCTGATGATAAAGGATTGGTTTTGCCTCCAAAATTGGCTCCATATCAAGTTGTCATTGTTCCAATCTATAAAGGCGATGAACAGTTAGAGCAGATTAATGCTGTTGCTAATAAGATGAAAAAATTGATGGAAGCAAAAGGTATTTCTGTTAAATATGACAATAGAGATAACCAACGTCCTGGATGGAAGTTTGCTGAATATGAACTTAAAGGCGTGCCGATTCGTATTGCGATTGGTGGACGAGATCTAGAAAACGGAACAGTAGAGGTTGCGCGAAGAGATACAATGGAAAAAGAAACCCTATTGCAGGCCGACATAGAGAACAAAATTGAGCACCTATTAGAACAAATACAAGATAATTTGTACCAAAAGGCATTGGCAATGCGAGAGGCAAAAACATACAATGCCGATTCGTATGATGAATTTAAAAAAATACTTGAAGAAACGCCAGGTTTTGTGATGGCTCATTGGGATGGGACTTCAGAAACAGAGCAAAAAATTAAGGAAGAAACAAAAGCAACCATCCGTTGCATCCCTTTGAACAATAAAAAAGAAGAAGGGAAATGTATTTATAGTGGAAAGCCATCTCAACAGCGAGTTGTTTTTGCAAAAGCATATTAATATATTAGCATAAATTTTTAAAAATGGAAAAATTAACCCCTCGCCAGCTAATCTTAAAATCACTTAAGGAAAAGTCGAGCATGAAGCAAGATGTGTATGGAAATACATTGAAAGCTTTTAGTTTAATGAAATCTCTCGCTTTTCAAATTGTTAGCGAAATAAAAAAGGATTCAGCTCAAATTGATCCCCGTGTTGTTGTTGATTATCGTGAAAAAGGAGAATTTGAATTTGAATTGAGGATTGCTGGGGATTTGTTGATCTTTGCGATGCATACTAATATTTTCGAGTTTGATAAATCGCATCCATTATGGCGCAGCTCCTATATAAAAGAAGATCATGCGCGTTCATTTTGTGGCATAATAAACATCTATAATTTTTTGAACGACTCGTTCAAATATAATCGTGTATATGATCTTGGGTATTTAGTTGGGAGGGTATTTATTAATAAAGAAAACCATTATTTTGCTGATGGTAAGCGTCAATTGGGTTTTTTATATAATGATTTTGTTCATTCTGTTATTGACGAAAAGGCAATAAGGTCATTGTTGGAGTCTGCAATTTTATACTGCCTAAATTTTGATCTTTATACGCCTCCATTCGATTCGATAAAGGAAATTTCGGTTTCAGACATGCAAACAGCCAGTGAAAGCATGCAAATTAAAACAGGAAAACGTTTAGGCTTTCGTTTTCAGGCCGATAATGACGAAATTGATTGATTTTTTAGGAAAATTATCAAAAAAATTTTGAGGGAAACATTTTTTCATATACATTTGCACTCCTTAAAAAAATTGGCCCGTTCGTCTAGGGGTTAGGACGCCAGGTTTTCATCCTGGTAAGAGGGGTTCGATTCCCCTACGGGCTACAATTATTAACGAATAAATTGTTATTGATAAAAAATCAGTAACGTAATTAAAAAAAAGAAAATGGCAAATCACAAGTCAAGTATCAAAAGAATTCGTTCTAACGATGCTAAAAGATTAAGAAACCGCTACCAGGCAAAAACAATGCGTAATGCAATAAAGGACTTAAAAGAGGATTCTGACCAAAAGTCAGCATCTGAAAAATTGCCTAAAATCATTGCTATGGTTGATAAATTGGCTAAAAAAAGTGTTATTCACAAGAATAAAGCAGCTAATTTGAAATCAAAATTGACTAAAAAAATAAATGCGCTAAAAAAATAGTTAGCATTTTATTTTAATAAATATTGAAAGCTTCGCAGTTTTGCGAAGCTTTTTTTATGTTTTTTTCTATCTTTAAGAAGTATATTTAATGGAAAATTATAAGCAATCTTTAGGAATCAAGTCTTGGGCAGAAGAGGATAGGCCGCGTGAAAAATTGATGGAAAAGGGGAGACTCGCTCTTACCGAAGTAGAGTTAATTGCTATTTTAATTGCTTCTGGCAGTAGAAACGAAACAGCCGTGGAGTTATCAAAACGAATATTAGGGAGTGTTAGCAATGATTTGAATGATTTAGGAAAACTTTCAATAAAAGAATTGATAAAATTTAAGGGAATAGGTGAGGCAAAAGCGATAACTATAGTTGCTGCGTTGGAGCTAGGAAGAAGAAGGAAGGAAGCGAAAACTACGAACCGCGAAAAAATTACAACAAGTAAGGATGTTTATGAAATAATGCGACCCTCGATGATGGATCTACCGCATGAAGAGTTTTGGTTGTTAATGTTAAACAGAGCAAATTCAGTTATAAAAAAAGAATTGATTAGCAGAGGCGGAATAACAGGAACTGTAGTTGATTCAAAATTGATTTTTAAAGCAGCCCTTGAAAATTATGCATGTTCGATCATAATTTGTCATAATCATCCATCTGGTAATTTAAAGCCAAGTGAACAAGATATTAAAATCACAAAGAGTATTAAAGAAGCAGGCAGGATAATGGAAATTCAATTGTTGGATCATTTAATAATTACAGAAAATGGTTTTTATAGCTTTGCTGATGAAGGAATATTTTAAGTAATAAAATTCAAAAAAATCTAATGAAAAATTTGACACTAAAAGCAGCGCAGCAAAAGGTTGATGAATGGATTCATTTGCATGGAGTTCGTTATTTTAATGAACTTACAAACATGGCAATATTGACTGAGGAAGTAGGAGAAGTAGCGCGGATCATTTCAAGAGAATATGGTGAGCAATCATTTAAGAAAAAGGAGGAAGATAAAAACCTTTCTGATGAGTTAGCGGATGTTCTATTTGTAATCATCTGTTTAGCAAACCAAACAGGTATAGATTTGACAGGCGCATTTGAAAAAAATATGGAAAAGAAAACCAAAAGAGATCAAACAAGACATAAAACAAATAAAAAATTAAAAAGCAATAAATAGCTTTAAAATAATCTAATATTCTTCACTTTCGTTGCTTTTATTCCCTTCAATATCAATGCTTTTATCTTTTGTAGAGCACTTCTCTGTTTTTCTTCTTTTACGATTACATAATTTTTGTAATTTTCAACAAAATCTACTTCTATGAAAAATATAAAAACGTTTTTATTTCTGATTTCATTTTGCTTATTAAGCAATATTAATTATGCTGATAATGGCACCTTGAAAAAAGGATGGTCGTCATTTATTGCTAATGACCGTACTCAAGCAATTTCACTTTTTAAGCAAGCATCTAAAGATGCTGAATCTAAAGCGGAAGCGAATTTGGCTTTGTCGTTAATTAGCAGAGATAATGGTGATAATGAAGAAGCATTTAGATATTTTATGGAGTTTTATAAATCTTCTGAAAATCCTTATCCATATACATTTGCTTTGTGGACAACGCGCTGTATAAATAATGATTACGGTAAAAAAAGTAAAGAACAAGTTGCCTTTTTAAAATTAATTGCTGACGACCCCAAAGCCAATCAATGTATGCGCTCGTTAGCGAATTCTATGCTTGGGTATCACGCACAAAAAAGCAATGATTTTAAATCTGCAAAAGAATATTTCAACAAAGTAGATGTTGTGCCATTTGCACAAGCTGTTGGGCAGTTTGAGAATGTTTCAGGGAGCGGATTTAATAAAGATTTTGGAGTTTTATCACATCCCAATTCGGATGCAGTATTTAAAAATAAAGTTGGCGCAGAAGTAAAATGGCTAAATGTTAAAAATGTTAGAAATGACAGGTGGTTTGATTTTGCCTATAATTTTAATAATAGTGATGCAGTTTGTTATGCTCAGTCGTTTGTTAATAGTCCAATGGATCAAGAGGTGGTGCTCCGTGCAGGAGCCTCAGGGGCAATAAAAATTTGGGTTAATGATAAAATAGTTTGTTCAATAATTGAGGAGCAAAGCACTGATTTGGACATTTATGGATTCAAGATAAAATTAAATAAAGGTTGCAATAGAATATTAGTACAGGTTGGAAAAAGTGAATTGGATAGATCTAATTTCATTGTTAGATTATTTGATCTTCAAGAAAATATTTTAACTGGACTTACTTATTCGCCTAGTGCTCAGCCGTATCAAAAAGAAACTCAGTATGAAGCAAAAGAAGTTCCTTTTTTTGCGGATAAATATTTTGAAGAAAAGTTGAAATCTGACCCTCAAAATTTATTGTATCTATTAATGCAAGGTGAAATCAATTTGCGTAATGATAAAGCTTATGAAGCAAGAAAATCATTTACTCAAGCTGCAGTTGTTGCTCCAAATTGTACTTATGTTACAGAAAGATTGATAGAATCTTATGTTCGTGATGACAATACAACTCTTCAAACAAAAGCCATAGAAAGCATAAAAACGAAGGATCCTGATAGTCATTTCGCGATTAAAGAATTTTATGATGACGCTATTGAAAAAGAAGATTATGATGCAGCCGAAAAGTTATTAGGTAAATTAATTTCGATTTACGGAAATACTTTTTTAACTGAAGCGCTTAATCTTGATATTTATGTAAAGCGTAAAAAGTTTGATAATATAGTTTCTGTTGGAAAGGATCTGTATGACAAATATCCAGATAATTGGGAAATTGTAAATTTGAAATATACAATTGAAACCAGTGTTAATAAAGATTATGATAAGGCAAATGATATTCTTTTAAAATATATTAAAACGAATAATAACGAAGAGGCAACAAATATTTTAGCAAATAATTATTTCAAAAAAGGGAATGTCCAAAAAGGTTTTGATATTTATTTAAATCGAGTAGAGAACTATCCATACGCAACGGGGTATTATGAAGATGTTTCGGATCTGTATTTTTCAAAACAAGATTATGAAACGGCAGAACAATGGACAAAAAAAACATTGGAAATTTGCCCATACAATGGGTATTACTGGAATCAGCTAGGGAAAATTTATGAAGCAATGAATAAAACGGAAGAAGCAAAAATGGCTTTTTCAAAATGCATTTATTTTTCCCCAACAAATTATGAGGCTCATAAACTGCTTCGTAAAATGGAAAACAAAAAAGATCTTTTCGAATATTTTGAAGGAAATGATATTGCGGCATTATATAATAATTCTCCAAAAGCATCAGCATTCCCTGAAGACAACAGCATTGTTCTTTTAAATGATATGCAGCGAATTGTGTATCCGGAAGGAGCCACTGAGCAAAAAACAGACATATTAATTAAAATATTTAATCAGGCAGGAATTGATTCATGGAAGGAATATTCAATTGCATACAATGATTATACGCAACGAATAATTATTGAGAAGGCCGAAGTAATTAAGCCAGATGGAAATAAAGTAAAATCGGAAGCTAATGGCAATCAATTAGTATTTACTTCATTGGAAATTGGAGACGCAATTCATATTACCTACCGAATAGAAGATTATGTTTATGGCCAGTTAGCTGCGCACTTTACAGATAGATTTAATTTGAATTTCAATTTGCCTGTAGTAAAAGGTAAATACAGTTTGTTAGTTCCCGCTTCAACAAAATTTAATTATAAAGTTTTAAATACAGATCTTCAACCAAAGGTTTCTTCACCAGAAGACGGATACAAACTTTATGTGTTTGAAAAAAATGATCTTGCAGGTTTGAAAAGTGAGCCTTACATGCCGCCATTAGATGATGTTGGAATGGTAGTCGATGTTTCTTCAATTCCTGACTGGAGTGTGATTAGTAATTGGTATGCTGATTTGGCTAATACAAAAGCAAAGTCCGATTTCGAGATCAAAGAAGTTGTAAGAGATATCTTTAAAGACAAGCCACAAAGTTTAAGTGAATTACAAAAAGCCAAATTGATATATGAATTCATCGAGAAAAATGTTAGCTATAGCAATGTTTCTTTCTTGCATGGTGCATTCATACCACAAAAAGCATCTCGCACGTTAAATACAAAACTTGGTGATTGCAAAGATGTATCTACTTTGTTTGTTGCAATGTGTAAAGAAGTTGGGATGGTTGCCAATTTGGTATTAGTAAATACAAGGGACAATGGTGATAATAATTTGCCTCAGCCAACCGTGGGTTTTAACCATTGCATTGCACATTTAATTGCGGATAAAAAAGAGTATTTTGTTGAATTAACAGATAATAAATTATCTTTTTCTACCATAAGTAGTTCTCTTAATAATACTTCAATACTTCAAATTCCTACTGAAACAAAAGCCGTAACCGGCCAGTTGGAAAAGTTGAAAACAAAGAACACCGTTTCGAATAACATCATGCGAAAATCAACTATTTCATTTAAAAATAATGATCTTACTGTTACAAGAACAACAATGCGAACAGGCGTTTTTGCTGATGGTACACGGTATGATTTTGCTGAATTAGGAAAAGAGGAACAAATGAAAACGATGAGTCAATCAATAGGTTCTGATTTTACAACTCCTATTAAATTGAATGAACTAACATTTGATAATCTTTCAGATTTGAAAGATACAGTTTCATATAAATTGAATTTTACGGTTTCAAATGCCTTGATGGAGGTTGCGGGGATGAAGATCATTAAACTTCCTTGGTCTGAATCATATTCAAGTTTAGATTTCTTGACATTGGAAAAAAGAAAGTATGATTTCAATTTGTGGTCATTCTCATCATTTGAACTTGCAAGCGAAGAGTTATCTGTTGAAATACCCCAAGGGAAATTGCTGGTAGAAGTTCCTAAATCAGTCGTAATAAATAATGATCTGTTGAGTTACTCTTTAACTTATAAAATGGCTGGAACAAAATTATTAGCTACAAGAACTCTTAAATTCAATAAAGAAATTGTGACTCCTGAGCAATACAATAGTTTCAAAGATTCATTTTCTAAAATATCGGAAGCCGATTCGAAACAAATAGCATTTAAATAAAAATTTAAATTTTTCAAAAGCCCTCGATTCTATCATTTTTTGAATCGGGGGCTTTTAATGTATTTCCAAAAAGCTAACTGATTCTTCTAGATTTTACAGCAAATTGCTTTAGGGGTAAAAGACTTGGCCTAAATTAATATAAATGTCAGAATAAGCAGGTTCTAGTTGTTTTTGTTTTAATTGTAAATTGTTCTAAATAAAAAAATCCCGACTCTGTATAAAGTCGGGATTTTAAAATCATATAAAATACTTATTATGCTTCTGCAAGAATAATAATTTTATTATTCAAAACTTCAACAACTCCTCCGTTAATCTCAAAATTTTCAACAACTTTTTTGGAATCAGTAATTTTAACTATTCCTTTTTTTAGTGTTGCAATTATGGGAGCATGGTTTTTTAAGATCCCAAAAGACCCTTCTGCACCTGGTAGTTTTACAGATTCTACCTCGCCACTGTACACTTTTTTATCTGGAGTTATTATTTCTAAAAACATTGTTTTAAATAGATTAATTATTTTTGAGATTCAGCTAAGATTTTTTTACCTTTTTCAATTGCATCTTCAATAGAACCTACAAGGTTGAAAGCTGCTTCAGGATATTCATCAACTTCTCCATTAATGATCATGTTGAAACCTTTGATAGTATCCTCAATAGAAACAAATACTCCTTTTAATCCTGTAAATTGCTCTGCTACGAAGAATGGTTGAGATAAGAAACGTTGAACACGTCTTGCACGGTGAACAACAAGTTTATCTTCTTCAGAAAGCTCGTCCATACCTAGGATGGCAATAATATCTTGTAACTCTTTGTAACGTTGTAATATCATTTTTACACGTTGTGCAGTTCCGTAATGTGATTCACCTAAAACAGCAGCAGTTAAGATACGTGAAGTAGAATCCAATGGATCCACCGCAGGATAAATACCTAACTCAGCAATTTTACGGTTCAATACAGTAGTTGCATCTAAGTGGGCAAATGTTGTTGCCGGAGCCGGGTCAGTTAAGTCATCTGCAGGAACGTAAACAGCCTGTACGGATGTAATAGAACCACGCTTAGTTGAAGTAATACGCTCTTGCATTAAACCCATTTCAGTAGCAAGTGTTGGTTGGTAACCTACTGCTGAAGGCATACGGCCTAATAAAGCCGATACTTCAGATCCCGCTTGTGTAAAGCGGAAGATATTGTCAATAAAGAATAAGATATCACGTCCGCCAGATTTTTCATCTCCATCACGGAAATATTCTGCCATTGTTAATCCTGATAAAGCAACACGAGCACGAGCTCCTGGAGGCTCATTCATTTGTCCGAAAACTAATGTAGCTTGGGATTTAGCCAATTCAGCCATATCCACTGTACTTAGATCCCATCCACCTTTTTCCATTGAATGTTTAAATGCTTCACCATAGCGAATTACGCCTGATTCAATCATTTCACGTAATAAGTCATTCCCTTCACGAGTACGCTCACCTACACCTGCAAAAACAGATAATCCTTCATACCCCTTTGCAATGTTGTTGATCAATTCCATAATTAATACGGTTTTTCCAACTCCTGCACCACCAAACAATCCAATTTTACCGCCTTTTGCGTATGGCTCTAAAAGGTCGATTACTTTAATTCCTGTAAATAATACTTCTGTTGAAGTTGAAAGATCTTCATATCTTGGTGGGTTACGGTGAATTGTATACCCTCCTGTATTGTCTACTGGGCCGATACCATCAATTGCTTCACCTACCACATTGAATAAACGTCCTTTTACCTGGTCGCCTACTGGCATAGTAATACCAGCTCCGGTAGCTACAACAGTCATTCCGCGGTATAATCCGTCAGAAGAGTCCATCGCAATGGTACGAACAGTATCCTCACCTACGTGTTTTTGTGTTTCAAGAATAATTTTTTGACCGTTTGGTTTTGTAACAACCAAAGCATCAAGAATATTTGGTAATGTAGCTCCGCCTTCAAAACTTACGTCAATTACGGGACCAATTACTTGTGCGATTTTACCTGTTTGTGCTGACATTCTTTAATAGGATATAAATGTTAATTTTTAAAAAACGTTGCGAAATTAGCATATTTTATTCAGCAAAAAAAACGATTGTTAATATTTTTATAATTAATTTCGGCACTCAAAAACTACTAAAAAATTTATAGGGAGGATAGTTGTTCTTAGCCTTGATTTTTAAGCTATTATCGAAACTTGTTAGTAATAGATTGAGTGAAAAATATTATTTTTTAAGATGAAGGTTTATTTTGGTATTGAAAATTTTAAAAATGTTAATAATCCGGTGGTTACAACCGGGACTTTTGACGGGGTTCATTTAGGGCACCAAAAAATTATTTCTCGCATAAAAGAAGTGGCAGCTTCAATCAATGGAGAAACTGTTTTGCTTACTTTTTACCCGCATCCCAGGATGGTTCTTTTTCCTGAAGATAATGAATTGAAGTTAATTACTTCCCAGAGTGAAAAGATAGAGCTCCTCGAAAAATATGGCATCGATCATCTAATTATTTACCCTTTTACAAATGAGTTTTCAAGACTTTCGTCAGTAGAATTTGTTCGTAATGTTTTGGCAAATAAGATAAAGACCCAAAAGCTTGTAATAGGGTATAATCATCATTTTGGCAGGAATCGGGAAGGTAGTTTTGAGCATTTGAAGGAATATTGCCCTTTATATGGGTTTGATGTAGAAGAGATACCCGCCAAAGATATTGATAATAATCAAATAAGTTCTACAAAGATTCGAAAAGCATTGCAGCTAGGAGATATTAAGACGGCAACCAGCTATTTGGGCCATTATTATTCTTTAATGGGAAAAGTTGTGGAAGGTAAAAAGAATGGTCAAACTATTGGATTCCCAACCATCAATATTAAAGTGGAAGATAGATACAAGTTAATTGCTGCTGACGGGGTTTATGCTGTCAAAGTGAAATATAATGGCATGATGTATGGAGGAATGTTAAATATCGGAAATAATCCAACAATAGAAGGTAAGGGGAGAAGCATTGAAGTAAATATTTTCGATTTTAATAAAAACATTTACAATGAAGAGGCAACCATTTATTTTATTGAGCGACTTCGGGATGAGATTAAATTTAATAACTTAGAGGAACTTAAGATGCAACTATCAAAAGATAGAGAAAATGCTATTCAAGCTTTGAGTCTTAATAAATAACGTTTCTATACAATTAAATCATAAAATTGAAAAATCACAAAATGTTGAAATCTATTATCAAAATTTCTTCAATTATTTCTTTGTTGTTGCTCTTTTCGTTTCAAAAAGTGATTGCTCAAAATGTATTATTGGATTCCTTAACGTTGGATACATTAAAGGCCTATACGAGTTTGCAAGAAGCATTGAAAAATCCGGAGTTGGTCATAAAATTAGAATTAAGAAAAAAGAAATTAAAAGAATTCCCAGTTGAAATTTTTAAGTTCCCAAATCTTCAATATCTCGATCTTAGTAAAAATGATATAAAGAAAATACCAGCTGAAATAGGACAATTAAAGAACTTGCAATATTTTTCGATCTCAAAAACGGGGTTAGAGTCTTTGCCTCCTCAGATAGGAGAATTAACTAATTTATATTTTCTGAATGCAAATCAAAATGAAATTTCAATATTGCCAGCACAAATCGGGAAGCTTACAAAGTTAAAAAAGCTTGATTTGTGGAGTAATAATATTGATAAATATCCAAATGAAATTAAAAATCTAGTTAGTTTACAAACTCTTGATTTGCGTGTGATATTAATTCCAGATGATGAACAGGAGCGTGTACAAAATCTATTGCCCCGCACAAAAATTTATTTTTCTCCTTATTGTAAATGTCAGCAATAGTTATCAATGAACTTTCATCTCCAATTTCCTATTTCTCCATTTCCTGAAAAAATTAAATACTCGCAAAATTTCTTGTTTTTGGGTTCTTGTTTTGCAGAAAATATTGGCGATACTTTACAAGCCTATAAGTTTAATGTAAAAATAAATCCTCATGGTGTTTTGTACAATCCATTGAGTATTTCAGTAGCATTGCGCAGGTATATTGAAAATAAAGTGATGCAAGAGCAAGAATTATTTTTTGCAAATGAATGTTGGAACTCATGGGAGCATCACAGTCGCTTTTCGAATACAGATAAGCAAAACTGTCTGAACGGAATTAATACAAGCATTTCTTCTGCTCATGAAGAAATTAAAAGTTCGGAATGGTTATTCGTAACATTCGGTTCGGCTTATGCTTATAGGAGAAAAGAAACAAGTAAGTTAGTTGGTAACTGTCATAAAATCCCTCAAAAAGAATTCACTAAGCAGTTGTTGACAGCTAATGAGATTATTCTTGATTACAATATGTTACTAAAAGAATTATGGCATATTAACCCTAAATTAAAAATAGTTTTTACTGTTAGTCCGGTTCGTTATATAAGCGATGGAGCTATGGAGAATACCTTGAGTAAAGCTAGGCTGTTTGAAGCTATTCATGAATTGGTTGGCCAACATTCTAGTGTATACTATTTTCCTGCATTCGAATTAGTGATAGATGATTTACGAGATTATCGTTTTTATAAAACGGATCTCATTCATCCCAACGAGCAAGCTATAGAATATGTTTTTGAGAAATTGATGGATTCGATGTTTGATGAAGAAACTAAATCGCTTTTCGAAAAAATAAAAGAAATCAAATCGGCAGCTTCCCACCGACCATTTAATATTAACACTGAATCTCACAAAAAGTTTAAAGCAACATATTTAGAACGTTCTATACTATTACAAAAGAAATTTCCTTTTCTTGATCTTAATGATGAGGTGAATAAATTTTCTTAGTTAATCGGTAAAAAAAGAAAACCGCTGATATAAGATCAGCGGTTTTCTTTTTTTATGCCACTTTTAATTTATTAAGAGTGGATTTTTTGAGTTTATCTTTTGCATATCGAAGTGTTACACTTATTTCCTTGACACTTGAATCTGAAGGAGTGTCAAACATTAAGTCCATCATGATTGCTTCACAAATAGAACGCAATCCGCGTGCTCCTAATTTAAATTCCATTGCTTTCTCAACAATAAAATCTAAAACGCCTTTTTCAAATTTGATTTTTACTCCATCCATTTCAAATAAATGACTGTATTGTTTTATCAAGGCATTTTTTGGTTCACTTAATATTCGTAATAATGTTGAAGCGTCCAAAGGTGTTAAATATGTTAACACAGGTAAACGACCAATTAATTCGGGAATTAAACCGAAGCTTTTTAAATCTTGCGGTGAAACGTATTGCAATAAATTATCTTTGTCAATGTTGGCAACTTCTTTATTAACAGTGTATCCAACAGCTTGTGTGTTTAATCTGTTTCCGATATTTCGTGTAATTCCATCAAATGCACCACCACAAATAAATAAAATATTTTTTGTGTTAACCTGAATCATTTTTTGTTCGGGGTGCTTGCGGCCGCCTTGTGGCGGAACACCAACGGTTGAGCCTTCCAGCAGTTTTAATAAACCTTGTTGAACGCCTTCTCCAGAAACATCACGTGTGATAGAAGGATTATCGCTTTTACGAGCAATTTTATCAAGCTCATCAATAAATACAATTCCTCGTTCTGCAGCTGCTACATCAAAATCAGCAGCCTGTAATAAACGTGATAAAATACTTTCAACATCTTCACCTACATAACCTGCTTCTGTAAGAACAGTTGCATCTGCTATACAAAAAGGAACGTTTAATACTTTTGCTATGGTTCGAGCTAAAAGGGTTTTTCCTGTTCCTGTTTCGCCAACCATTATTACATTCGACTTCTCAATTTCTACATCATCTTTTTGAGCGGTTTTTGATTGTGTTTGAATCAAACGTTTGTAATGATTGTAAACAGCTACTGAAAGCACTTTTTTTGCCTCGTCTTGCCCAATTACATATTCATCCAGATGCTTTTTTATATCAACTGGTTTCAATAAATGCAATGCACTAAACAAAGAAGAATTGCCCCGCTGGCTTACTTCATCACGAACAATTGTTTGCGCTTGGGTAACACAGTGGTTGCAAATATGTCCTGTAATTCCGGCAATCAGAACATCTGTATCTTGTTTGTTCCGTCCGCAAAACGAACATTTTATTTCTTTCTCTTTTTCTTCTTTTGCCATTTTGTTTTTTCGCACTCCTTTTAAGTAAAGAATGCGTTTTTTTATTGTTATTCATAAAAACTGAATGGCTAACAGCAGAAGCTGTTAACCATTCAAAAATTCATGGATTCAAAAATTTATTATTTTACTTTGATTAAAATTTCATCCACCATTCCGTAAGCTTTTGCTTCTTCTGATGTCATCCAGCAATCACGGTCACTATCAGCCCATACTTTTTCATACGTTTGACCACTGTGTTTAGCGATAATGTCATACAATTCTTTTTTCAATTTTTGAATTTCACGCGCTGTGATCTCGATGTCAGAAGCTTGTCCTTCAGCACCGCCCATTGGTTGGTGAATCATAACACGAGCATGTTTTAAAGCTGCACGTTTGCCTTTTACACCTGCACACATTAATACTGCACCCATTGATGCAGCCATTCCTGTGCAAATTGTAGCAACGTCAGGAGAAATATATTGCATAGTATCATAGATACCTAAACCTGCATAAACAGATCCACCCGGACTATTCAAATAAACCTGAATATCTTTTTTTGCATCAACAGATTGTAAAAACAAAAGCTGAGCTTGCATGATGTTTGCTACTTGGTCGTCAATACCTGTTCCAAGAAAAATGATACGATCCATCATTAAACGAGAGAAAACGTCCATTTGAGCAACGTTTAACTGACGCTCTTCAATGATATAAGGTGTCATATTTGAAACATTGTGTTTTGTATATGAATCAAATGTGTTCCCACTAATTCCTTTGTGCTTTACAGCATATTTACGAAATTCATTGTTATCGAACATAGTTTAAAGTTTTAAGTTAAATA
>CAIXIP010000030.1 GCA_903919535.1 uncultured Bacteroidota bacterium
ATTCGCTACCAATTTTCTAGGCTAGTAGACAGAAGTCTCAAAAAAAAATTAATTCTAATAAAAAAGAAAAGAAAAAAAAAATTGAGTTCGAATACAAAGATAATCATATATTTTGTGATATTGAATCTGAACTAGTTGAATTGCCAGATAAAGATTCGAAGAAGCATGGAAAAATAAAATAGCGTATCCATAAACCCTTTTTGCTTTGTGCAGACGTGGATATATAAATAACGAATCCTGGCAACGGCGAGGTTTTTAAATTGAAAAGGCAAGCCTATTTTTAAGGTCCTGAGTGCTGTGAAAAATTTATCACATTCTTATAAGAAGAGATATATCAGCACGTGCAGCATTTTAAACATTTAAATAGATAAAATGTGCGCATCTGGGCGCATAATGCACATAGATATGATGTTATTTTCATGCTTCCAATATTGTAAAGGCGTTTTCCTACAAGAATGAAGTTTGTTGGTTCCACTTCTAATATTAAATTCTTGAGTATATTAAATAATTTTTATATTTTCGCAGACACGTGCGAACTCATGCAGGGCAAACTCTCTTTTTTATGCAAAAATTACCAAACTGATGTGCAAAAGATGGAGGATTTTGATGCAGGTAGCCTGCTCTATGAGAAATTTGAAAACGTGCCCTTATATAAATAAAAGGTGCTTGAATATTGCTTTCAAGATGTCGATGCGTTGAAATCATTATTTTTTAAGTTCTATGATGTGTTACGCGACATTTTTTGGACTGAAAGAAAGCAAAAGTTACTATAATCAGATATTAAAGGCACTATTTCGGCAACTGCACTGCACCTCTGGCAAAAGTTCTTTTTGAAAGACAAACGCGTATATGGTAATTTTGGTCTGGATGGTGCTCTTGTTTAATAATTCGAGAGATAATCGTATTTTGGTGGCTATACTCAGGTTTTTTAGCACAAATTATTCACTAAATAAGACAACCTGATATATGTAGATGTGGTTTCCATGTACCCATCTGTGCTCTCAGAGACTGCGGTGCCTCTGAACCCGGGCAAGTACCAGCCCGAAATCACTGGTTAGTTTACAACTCGATTGCAATTAGTAAATTTTAGATTTGTCAAATTAAGACTTTACATTGTTGAAGCATTTGAGTTTGATAAAAATACTATAATAACTAATATACCAGTGCGCATAAAGACCACCACTGTCTATCCCCTAAATTTTAAATCTGATGAAAAGTTAAAGTGCATCGTGCTGTGGGGATTTGAAATTCAATTGGCAGTTAAACTGGGTCTGGCAAAGCTCGAATTTAACGGAGTGATCACCTACGAGTAAACAGATCTGATATTTAAAGAGTATATGCTATTCTTCTTCAATTTAAAAGATAAAAATAAAGATAACCCTTCAAAGAAGATGACTGCAAAGCTGCTCATGAATTCTCTTTATGGCAAAATGGGGCAGTTATCTGATGAAAGTGTAACTCTAGTGCCAATTGAATAATTATAGAATGTGGATGATGAATCTCTTAATTAATTGACAACTGCAGAGGAAAAAATAATGCACGAGATGTCAAAATCTGGCTTCCAGGACCTTTAATAGTAAAGAGTCAAAAGCATAAGAAAGATTAATTAGAGTTACGCAGAGGTAAAATATTTTAACTCATACTTGGATCTTGACAATCCTGGGTCCTGCGTAAGAATTGCTTCTTTGACTACTGCGATGGCACGCACTAAACTTATTTCTGCCATGCTGGTTATCGGTCCGGAGAATGTGATTTACTCTGACACAGATTCAATTGTTTTTTTTCGTAGTAAGCTGCAGAATCTTCAACTCACTGGGGCCTATGGGGAAAAACTAGGATAATTTGCTGAAGAGTATAAATAAACCATAGTAGAAGCTGATTTCCTGGCCGCCAAATGCTACTACATACTATTACAAGAAGATTAATTTTCATAATAAGATTTAGATAAAGGTAAAAATAAAATTATTAAATTTAAAGGTATAAAAAAAGCTTCGGTAGAATTTTTAAGATAGCTGCGTGCAGAAGGGCACGGGTCCACCAGTCAGGAGTAATGGACAAGACAGTGTGGCAGTGTGATAACTTGGAATAATATAAAGGATATTCTGCTGCACACGAAGCGATTTGTGAATGAGGATGGCACTTCCCGTCCCTTTTTTAATTTTTTAGAATTCGAATAACATTATAATAAATCTATAACGCGAAAT
>CAIXIP010000031.1 GCA_903919535.1 uncultured Bacteroidota bacterium
ATCAATGCATCAGCAATTTCTTGAGTTTCAATTCTGGTACGGCAAAATACAATTGCAAAAATATCTGGATTTGAATCTGCAATACGCTTTAAAGCTGCATATTTATCACGAGCTTGAACAACATAAAAAATATGTTCAATGTTTTCGTTTCCTGAATTTTTAGTTCCTGCAGTAATTTCAACAGGACTAGTCATATAGTTTTTAGAAATGCGCAATACTTCATCCGGCATTGTTGCTGAAAATAACCAAGTATTTTTTTCTTCTGGAGTTTGAGAAAGAATTGTATCTAAGTCTTCTTTAAAGCCCATATTCAACATTTCATCTGCCTCATCAAGCACAGCATAACGTACGTTACTCAAGTTAACACGTCTACGATCGATCATGTCATTTAAACGACCCGGAGTAGCTACAACAATTTGTGCTCCTTTTTTAATATCGCGAGATTGATTATCAATACTTGCACCACCATAAACTGCAACAATGTTTGCACCATCAATAAATTTCGTGTAACTCTGAAGATCACGAGTGATTTGCATACACAATTCTCGTGTAGGACAAATGATTACAGCTTGAGTATCACGTGAAGTGAAATCGATCAGGTGAGTTAATGGTAAGCCAAAGGCTGCTGTTTTACCTGTACCTGTTTGCGCTAGAGCGACAAGGTCGGTGTTACCTTTTAATAATACAGGAATTACTTTTTCCTGGATTGGAGTTGGATTTTCAAAACCCAATTCTGTTACAGCTTTAACAATAGCATTGTTAAAGCCTAACGCTTCAAATTTGTTCATTAAAATTTTATTAAGTTAATATTACAGTTGTCAACTTATCAGGAAGTATATGTGAGTTGAATCTGACAACTGTATTTTAAGAAGCCCACCATCATTGGTATTGGGACTATTTCGGCAATAACTCTCAGTCGTAAATTCGTCTCAGCAAAAATCCTATTTTGACTAAAACCGTTGTAAAGGTAGCATTTTAATTTAATTAACACCATTATATTTATTATTGACAATACTTTCATGCTTTAGAGGAAACTTAAACAGAAATAATTTTGGGAAAACAATTTGAATAATTGTATTGTAAAAAAGCAATTGATTGATAATTTCTATTTCAATTTTTTGTACATTTGTAAAAACATAATTGAAAAATTATCATGAAACTAAAAAGGATTATTTCTGTATTTTTCACGCTAAGCTTTTTATTGATCTTATCATCCAATGTTATGGCTGCAGGTAGTATGGGAGGCCCCCCTCCACAACCTTGTGGTGGTGCATTTTTCCCTCCTTGTCCAGTTCCTTTAGATAATAATATTATTTTATTACTACTTGCAGGTGCTGCTTATGGTGGATATAGAATATATAACTCATTAAAAAAGAATCCCGCTTAATACGTGATTTTTTATTTCCAATTCAATGACCTTAAACTTTCTTAAAAACCCCATTGTTCAATTTCTTGTTACGTTATTATTGCTTTATATAGCATGGTTTCTTATTTATAATTTATGGTTACACCCTAAAGAAACTGTTGACTTTTTTGTAATTCACGTTACAATTGGTGTAAGTAAGTTTTTTTTGGAATCAATGGGGTATACAGTATTCACAGGGATAGAACGAGTGATAGGTGTTGATGGAACAAGTGGGTTATGGATTGGAGATAATTGCAATGGAATTTCACTTTTCGGTTTATTTTCTGGTTTTATAATTGCGTACCCCGGAAAATGGTGGAAAAAATTAATTTATATTCCAATTGGAATTGTATTAATTGAATTCATTAATATTATTAGGATAATTTGTCTGGCTATTTTGGATACTCATTCAAGAGCATGGACAGAGTTTAATCACACCTATACATTTACAATTGCTGTTTACGGATTTATTTTTCTTTTGTGGATGATCTGGGTAAATAGATTCTCATCAAAAATCACCAGCCTCAATTAATCTGATAGCTTGTTCAATTCCTTTATCTTCTCCTGCAGCATCATATTCTTCCTTTAAGCTCGAATTAAACATTACAGCCACTCCTTGCCACATAAATGCAGAAAAGGACCCTCTCATACTTTTCACAACCTTATAAGTTGTAGAACCTGTTTCACGATCAATTAACTTTATTAAAATACGCCCTTGTGTAATTGTTAAATTTTTCAACTCTTCACCAAATTGATCCTTTAATTGCTTTTCAGCCAATTTGGTAAAATACATTCGATCTCTTTCATTAGGAATTTGAGACAAAATTTTATCGTATTCTTTTAATTTTGCTGCAGCCAAAATTGCGTATGGATATACAATCTTGACATTGTATTTTAGTCTGTCCCAAGTTGCTTTTTGCCTTCTATTTTTAAAAACTCGATCAGCATAACATACAACAGGAGCTAAAGTAACATACGGAATTGTATCTCCTTCATAAACTACTGCACGAACTAAAATAGGTTTAACAGGCAACTCTAAGCCTTGAGTTACATCTTTCTGTGCGATGCCAAGAAGTGGAAAAAGAAGAAAAAAAATATACAGTTTTTTTGCCATTTGGCTTTATCAGGACAAAATTTGTACCTAATTTGTTTTGTATAACGTACAGACAATAAAAATGTTATTCTAAAACTAAATATTACTTCAATCTATTTGATTTCCATTTTGATATTTCTGAATGATCTTCGGAAAGAACTGTTTCATTTTTTTTCTGTACACTCATTATTTTTGCGGCAAGTAGCGCAGCAACAACTGCTTCGTCATCATTTTCAACTATAAGCATTTCGGGAGAATAATGATATTTTATAAAATGTGTGTCAAAATTTCCGGAAGTAAAAGCGTTATGCTTTAAAACAAACTTACAAAATGACAAAGTTGTTTCGACACCAACAATTTTATAATCATCAATTGCACGAATCATTCTACTTATTGCCTCTTCCCTATCCTTACCAAATGAAATTAATTTTGAGATCATTGGATCATAATAAATGGGAATGTCCATTCCTTCCTCAAAACCGTCATCAACTCGAACCCCAAGACCTTGAGGACGCTTGTAGGTAACTAATTTTCCAATATCAGGTAAAAAATTATTTGCAGGATCTTCAGCATATACACGTACTTCAACACTATGACCATGAATTTTTAAATCCTCTTGTTTGAAAGACAATTTTTCACCACGCGCAACTTTTATTTGTTCTTTAACAAGGTCTATTCCTGTTATCATTTCAGTTACAGGGTGCTCTACCTGCAAACGAGTATTCATTTCCAGAAAATAAAATTTTTTATTTTCATCCAATAAAAATTCAACTGTACCTGCACCTACATAATTGCAAGCTTTACCAACATTTACAGCACATTCCCCCATCTCTTTTCGAATTTCAGGTGTCAATACAGATGATGGAGCTTCTTCAATTACTTTTTGATGACGCCTTTGAATAGAACATTCGCGCTCAAATAAATAAACAATATTTCCATGAGTATCACCCAATATTTGAATTTCAATGTGTCTAGGGCCAGCAACATATCTTTCAATAAAAACAGAACCATCACCAAATGCTGATTTAGCTTCGCTAACAGCCATCTTCATCTCTTCTTCAAAATCTTCAATACGTTCAACAATCCTCATTCCTTTACCGCCTCCACCTGCACTTGCTTTGATCAAAATTGGGAATCCTGTTTCAATAGCCGTTTTCTTCCCTTCTTCCAAACTACTTATCGCTCCTTCAGAACCGGGAACCATTGGAATTTTATATTTTTTAACTGCTGCTTTCGCTGATAATTTATCGCCCATCATATTCATGGCCTCAGGAGAGGGTCCGATAAAAGTGATCCCTGCTTTGGTAACTGATGCAGCAAATGCAGCATTTTCAGATAGGAATCCATATCCCGGATGAATCCCATCCACACCCAACATCTTGCAAACATCAATAATTTTGTCTCCACATAAATATGATTGGTTAGATGGTGGAGGGCCAATACAAACGGCTTCATCGGCATATTTGACAAATGGAGCATTTCTATCGGCTTCAGAATAAACCGCCACTGTTTTTATTCCCATTTCGCGACATGAACGCATTACGCGTAATGCAATTTCTCCTCTGTTAGCAACTAATATCTTATTCATACTCTATTATTATAATTCTTTTTTGATTATCTAATTTTTGATTTTTTGAATCCATACAAACCTAATAAAAAAAGGCTTATCGACATAAAAAATTCAACATTCACTTTCTAAAAAAAACATCCATCGACAAATATTTCACACTTATCGTAAAAAAATGTACTTTAGTTGAAACATTTTGTAATTATCAACGTATATCCACTGTTTTAAATTTATAAACTCCATTTATGAGACAGCTCAAAATATCCAAACAGGTAACCAATCGCGAAACGGCTTCCTTAGACAAGTATTTGCAAGAAATAGGGAAAGTTGACTTAATAACCGCAGATGAAGAAGTTGAACTTGCAAGAAAAATACGTACCGGAGATCACGCGGCACTTGAAAAACTAACAAAAGCTAACTTACGATTTGTGGTTTCTGTTTCTAAACAATATCAGAATCAAGGCCTTAGTTTGCCCGATCTAATAAATGAGGGGAATTTAGGTTTGATCAAAGCAGCACAACGTTTTGATGAAACTCGAGGTTTTAAATTTATTTCATATGCAGTGTGGTGGATTCGTCAATCAATACTGCAAGCTTTAGCTGAACAATCTCGTATTGTGCGTTTGCCATTGAATAAAATTGGTGCTATCAACAAGATAAATAAAACTTTTTCTAAATTGGAGCAAGAGTTCGAACGCGAACCTAGCCCATCAGAAATTGCGGGAATGCTTGAAATATCGGAATCAGAAGTAAAAGAATCCATGAAAAACACCGGCCGTCATGTATCAATGGATGCACCTTTAACTACGGGAGACGACAATGCAGGAAGCATGTATGATGTAATGGAAGCCGATGATAGTCCGAGTCCTGAATTTGGTTTATTACACGAATCTTTGCGTAGAGAAATTGAAAGAGCATTACATACACTTACTTCTCGTGAAGCAGATGTTGTAAAACTATATTTTGGATTAAGCGGGGAACATGCAATGACATTAGAGGAGATTGGAGAAAAATTTGATTTGACTCGAGAACGTGTTCGTCAAATAAAAGAAAAAGCTATTCGCAGATTAAAACATACTTCAAGAAGTAAAATATTAAAAACTTATTTAGGATAATATTTTAAAAATTAAATTTAAAAAGAAAGGAAACAACAAAAATTGTTTCCTTTCTTTTTTTGTACTTTTACCTATCATAAACTATTAAATTATTAAGTAATGAGCCATTTAATTGCACCATCTATTCTCTCCGCTGACTTCGCAAATATTCAACGTGATGTTGAAATGATAAATAAAAGTGAAGCTGATTGGTTTCATGTAGATGTTATGGATGGGATGTTTGTACCAAATATTTCATTTGGTTTTCCAGTAATTAAAGCAATAAAAAAACATGCAATAAAACCTTTGGATGTTCATTTAATGATTGTTGATCCCGACAGATATTTACAAACTTTTAAAGATGCAGGTGCCGATATTTTAACAGTTCATTATGAAGCTTGTCCTCATCTGCACAGAACAATTCAAGCGATAAAGGCACTGGGAATGAAGGCTGGTGTTTCAATAAACCCACACACTTCAGTAAATTTATTAATTGATATCATTTCAGATATTGATCTGGTTTTAATAATGAGTGTTAACCCTGGTTTTGGAGGTCAAAAATTCATTGAAAATACTTACCATAAAATTGCGATGCTGCGCGAAATTATTCGTACCACAAAATCAAAAGCATTAATTGAAATAGATGGCGGTGTGGATCTAAACAATTATGCAAAACTTATTGACACAGGCGCAAATGTATTAGTTGCAGGCAACACCGTATTTTCCTCACCAAATCCTATTCAAACCATTTCTGATTTAAAAAAAATCTAAAATAGATTTTACGTAATTCAAAATCTTATTTTTATCCATTCATTAAATTGTTTTAATGGATTTGGATTCTCTTTGAAAAATTTGCTATTTATAATAAAGTAAGTATCTTTCCAAAAATAAAAAAACTATGGCTGAGCAATTAACATTAGAGCAAATTCAGGATTTTAAAGGTAAGTATCCAAAACAACTTTGGTATTTGTTTTTGGTAGAAATGTGGGAACGTTTTTGCTTTTATGGAATGCGAGGAGTGCTTACAATTTTTATGTTTGATAAAGTTCTAGGATTGGCATTATCTGAAAAGGACGCAAACTTAAAATATGGTGCTATTCAAGCATTCGTTTATGCATTCACCTTTATTGGTGGAATTTTTGCAGATAAAATTTTAGGATTTAAAAAATCACTTGTTTTTGGAGCAACAGTTATGATTATAGGAAACTTAATAATTGTAGCCTCTCCGCAAAATTTTTTCTACTTAGGAATTACACTTTCTATTATAGGTACAGGTTTTTTTAAACCTAATATTTCTTCTATGGTTGGTGAATTATATAAGGAAGGTGACCCTAGAAGAGATGCCGGTTTCGGATTGTTTTATTCGGGAATTAACATTGGGGCTTTGCTTGGAGGCGCTGTTTGTGTTTATCTTGGAGAAAGCAAAGATTTCGGATGGAGCTATGCATTTCTTTCTGCAGCAATAGTAATGATTATAGGATTGGTTACTTTTTTATTCATAAAAAAATCTTTGGGTCCTATTGGCGATTCTCCTCTTTTACATTTAAGTTCTTCTAAAAGATCAACAAAAGAAATTTTAGTTTATGTAGGCTCTATTATTAGTATTCCGTTAATCTTTATAATGATCAAAAATACAGATTATACTGATTATTTTATGTACACAATCGGACCACTGGCTATTATTTATTTTTTATATGAAACGGTAAAAGAAAAAAACTGGAAATCTCAAAAGAAACTAATAGCAGCATTTATTTTTATTTTATTTTCTGTTATTTTTTGGGCTTTTTTTGAACAAAGCGGGGGCTCTTTAGCTCTTTTCGCGAAAAACAATTTACACCACAACTTATTGTTTTTTGAAATCAGTCCCAATATTGTTAACAATACTTCTAATTCATTATTTGTTATCATCTTCAGCCCACTTTTAGGGTTGCTTTGGTTGGCTATGGCCAAAAAGAAAATTGAACCGAATACTGTGATAAAATTCGGGATAGGTTTTTTATTCTTAGCATTAGCCTTTTATACTTTTTATTACACACGTTTTTTTGCTGACGTTGAAGGATTAACATCTTTAAATATTTTCACTTTGGCTTATCTGGTTATCACATTCGGAGAACTTGCATTATCGCCAATTGGATTATCCATTATGACAAAACTTTCACCAAAAAGATTAAGTGGAATGATGATGGGTATGTGGTTTTTAGCAAGTGCTTATGGACAATATGCCGCGGGATTATTAGGTGCGGGAATGTCTAGCCCAGATGGCAACGCAACACTGATGGTAAAACTACAAGGCTACACTGAGGGTTACAAACAATTGGGTATTTATGCACTTATTGCCGGGCTTGCATTGATACTTATTTCACCTTTGATTCGTAAGCTGATGCAAGAAGTAAAATAGTTTTTAAATTATATAAAAAGGAAAAGAGGATAATGAAATTCATTATCCTCTTTTCCTTTTTACTTTTAGTTAGTTATTTTTTTCTACAACAATCACAAAAATATCCTCATTATCACGTTTCATATAATATTTTTCACGTGCAAAT
>CAIXIP010000032.1 GCA_903919535.1 uncultured Bacteroidota bacterium
AAATTCAACAACTCAACTTTCAATTGTGCAACTTTCAGTTATTGATATTGATGTTATTATGGAAAATGTCAATGAAACTGATATTGAAAAATTCATAAAACAAATTGAAGTTGTTCATCAAAAAGAGAAAGAGGTTTTTTTTAGTTTGCTAAAGGATGATTTTTTAAAAACTTTAAATCCAGTTTATTAATATGCCAATTGTAGCAGCCAATACCACTCCATTAAACTCTCCAGAACAAGCAATTGTTTGGAATTGTAAAAACATTTCTTGTTCTGGTTCAACAGGTGCATCACTTTACTATGCAAATGAAGAAGGTAATCCTTTTTTTCACAGCACACGCTCTTCATTTATTCAATCATTAATTGATGATGATAGTAATTTTTATGTCTATAACACCAATAAGCAATTTATAAAATTTGAAAATTCATTTAAGTCTCAGTTTAATAATCTTTCCGATTATTTTCAAGGAATTGATTTCAAGTCTGCAAATAAAAAAATTTCAAAATCATTATCAAATATTCTTGATTTCGGTCCGGATGCAATGTCGTTGGAATTAACAGCTGATCAAAGTGTATTCTATACATTAAAAAAAGACGATTATACCATATTTATTCAGCATTACATAGCTGTTACCAAAGATGATGAAGAACAAGATGAAGCCATTTTATCTATGTTCAAAGGTGATGAAAAACTACCTAGCTATGCTGGCACACTCGATGAAACCATTTTGGTAATTTCCAACATTCTAAATTCAAGTAGTAGTATTAAAATTGAATTTGTTAATTCGTATGAGTTATCCTATTGAAATTCTTCCGAATAATAATTACAAATTTATTACCTGCGACTTATCTAATTATCACTTAATTAGACATACTTCTGCATCTTCATTTGCTGAACAAATTGATGAATCTACAGGTTTATTAAAACAAGATTACATTTGTAAACCTCGTGAAAACATTTGTGATTTATCAACATCCTTATTAAGCATTTTTAATAATAGCCACTTATCGCTAAACCTCCTTCCAGAAGGGAAACAGAAGTATAATCATTATTGTCCTGCGGATTTAACAGTTGACATACCTGTTCTGAATACAGATTATGAAACAGTTTTGGAAAGACATTTTTGGTCGATCTTAATTTCTAAAATAAACCAACAACAGGTTGATTATCAAAAGAGCAACGATCCTTTTATAGCAATATGTTGTGTTTGCCATACTCCTATGAAGTGGAATTATTGGCATTTTTCAATTAGATGGTTGCTCCCTGATGGTTTTTTGCATGAAAAACCGGAGGAAGAAATTAAAAAAAAATGGGTAAGTAGGTTAGCTCATGAAGCTCGTTCCTTAGTTGCAATGCATGCTAAAAGTTTTCTTCCTGAATATGAATTATTGGAAGAAGCGTATTATAAAAAAACAATTTAGTTGTCCAACGCACAAGCCATCGCAGGTAGATATCGCTTCACCAAGGCAAAAAAAAACGCCAAGAAAACACACCCCTTGCTTAATTTGCACTATTTCATATGGCTTTAGACAATAGTTAAACGATCAAAACAACCTTATCTCTGCTTTCCCGCCCCAACGGTTCTTTTCATCAATGGTAGAAGCCTTACCGTTTTCGCAATAAATAAATGTTTCCACTTCATTAAGCCATTGTCCATCGCCTTTGTATTCTCCAGACTTTAGACCTTGCGAAGTAATGATCCAAATTTTATCCGGGTAAGCATCACGAAGCTGTTTAAAGTCGGAAGATTTGTTAAGGTTTGCACTCTCTTTGCTATCAATTACAATGACATCGAAATTGGCTATTGGTAAAGTGCTTAGGGATTTTACAATTTTGAAGTTTGCTCCACCGGAAATGTTTACTTTTTTCAAAAGTTCAGTAAATGTAGGCGTACCATATTGTTCACCAGCTGCATATAAAACAGAGTGGTTGAGTTGATGCAGTTTGTCGGCAAGTTTTAATGCCAATCCTGATTTACCGGAACCACCATTTCCATAAATAAAAATAGAGGTAGGGGCACAGGCTCTACCGATCAGTTTTAAATAGTCACCAGTTAAACCGATTTCTTTAAAGGTTTCATTCTTGGCATCTGAAACACTCATCACTTCCGTACCGGAAAGATTGCTTTTGTTTTTGTTTAAATGATGGTGTGTAAATGCTTGTACTGTTGCTCCGGCTGCTGCTGCAATCATGGTTGGTATGAAACCTAAACTTTTCTTTTCAGTTCCAAAGGCAAAATCATTGCTATCAATCAGTCTTTGTAAATTATGGGAAGCATCA
>CAIXIP010000033.1 GCA_903919535.1 uncultured Bacteroidota bacterium
ATTCTACCGCAGCAGCGAATGTGAATATTATAAGTACCAATTTTTATATGCCACAATTGAACCGGATAATGAATTCCATTTGCCAGATAAATATAATTATTTGCAGTATCTCGAGTTAATTCCAAAGCTGTAATTTGAATTGCACCAATTTTCCCATAAGCACTATCTACTTTTATTGTATATTCATGTTCACGCAAAACGTTCGGAAATGTCCCAAATGGTGTTATTAAACTTCCCCAAGCATCAACGGTAATAGTTTTAGTGCTTCTAACTACATAAAATGTATCCGCATCAGCTGGATTCAAATTCATTGGCAGTTCCCAACGTGACACATTATTAAATACCGGAGTCCCATAAGTAGCGGGTGCACCAATTAATAACTCTTTCGGATTTTCTAAAACATTAATATTGCTATAGGCACCGGAATCAGCTCGAAATCCGACCACATTCAAACCTGTATTATCACTTTTCCAATACATGTATCCTTTATTTAAACCTTGCGAACCAACTGGAGCTGCACCATATAAACTACTATAAAAAGCAGCCGGCCCATATGTATAAATGTTTGATGCTAAAAAAGCTGAAGCATAAGGTGTTGTAGAAGTTAAACCATAAAATGGGAAATTATAGTAACTAGGATTAAGTGATGAAAAATTCCATGATTGAGAAGAAGCACTTGGCGAACCTAGATTAACGGAATTTACAGTATCTGTTGCAGTCATTACACTTACACCGGCCTGTGGCATATCGGCACCGGTTATTGTTATTTGAGAATTCGCAGTTGTTGCATAAATAAAAATAGCGAAACAAAGTAGTAGATTTTTTTTCATGGGAGTTGTTTTAAGTTAAAAAAATGAAAGGTAAAACAAAATAGAACAAAAGTCAAATAACACGATGATGTGTGATTATCGATTAATTGGTTTGATTTATTTTAGAATGAAATAGGTTTTTCCAAATTCAAATTGGATAAACGATGTGTATAATTATTCAGATAATTTTTTCGTTCTTCATCAGATATCCGTGCTGGACTATATGCAACAAATGGCTCAAGAACATCCATTCCTACAAAATAAAGCATCCCGTGATTAATAGGGAAAAGAATTTTTTCCATGACGCCATTCTTTCCATTTTCTCCATAAGCCATTTCAGGTCCACCGGTCGTGACACAAAGCATCCCTTTTTTTCCTTTAAACACACCGGTTTCATAAACACCTTTACCAGCTCCATAAGCAAAGCCCATTGCAAAAACCCTATCGACCCACCCTTTTAGAATTGCCGGAACAGAGAACCACCACAAAGGGAAATTGAAAATTAAAACATCAGCCCAAAGTAATTTTTCCATTTCAGTTTTAATATCCGCACTAAATGCTTCTTTAGTAAAAGCATTAACTTGCTCTGCCTGATATTTGAAATAATTCGGATCTGCTTTTATAAGAAAATCATTTTCGTCAGCAATGGCTTTAAAATTCATCGCATATAGATCAGAAACCTGAACAGCGTGTCCGGTTTTAGTAAGTGTTTCGACAGCATAATCTTTCAATGCTGAACAAAATGATTTTTGCTCCTGATGAGCATGTACAATTAAAACATTCATATTAATGAGCTTTTATTGGAAATGTATACATGGTATTCATCTTAACTATAATACCATTTTGTTTAGCGGGTGAAAATTTTAATTTTTGTACAATACGTTTCACTTCTTCATCCACACCGTATCCTAATCCACTTATGACAATAGTATTTGTTACCGTACTATCGATTTTTACATCAAAACTTAAGGTCACTTCTCCTTCCAAATATTTTTTCTTTGCCTCTTCAGAATACCTTATGTTGCTATACACATAATTATATAATTCCTGATCTCCTTTTGGGAAGGTAGGCTCTGTATTAGTGACTACTTTAATATTTTGCTTATCAGTTTGAGAGAAGCTTATCAAAGAACAAGCAATCAAAAGAAGTAATAGATTTATTTTTTTCATTTTATATCCTGAAAATGCATTTGATTTTCATCTTCGTTTATAAAAATAGTTTCTTTATCGATATAAAACAAATTTGTCGCTATTTTGAAATCTTCGGGTCTCATATCTCTCAGAGTCATTGTTTGCCACTGGTTAGTTGGAAAAACAAAATCATATTTATCCTTTTCGACTGTTACTTTTACTGGCATTGAAAAAGCAGGTTGTTTTTCATGATACTCAAAATCTTTAAAAGAACTTCCACCACCAAGTGTATATCGATATGTAATTTTCAAATCATCATAAACCTTTTCAATTTTTATACTCAATTTGGGGATGTTTGCTGTCCGCAAATACAGATCAAATATTTCAGAAAAATCAATTCCCGATTTTTCTGAAATATAATTTTCAACATCTTTTGAATTAACCGTTTGATACTTGAATGTTTCATGAATCCCTTTAATAATTTCAAAAAACTTTTTGTCATTATTAATAATACTTCGTATAGTATGCAATAGTAATGCTCCTTTTGGATACATATCTCCAGAGCCTTCATTATTTACACCAAATGCACCCACCAATGGTTTATCATTATCAACTCCTTTAACTTCAGAATTAATATATTCCAGATAAGCATCATAACCATATAAACATTCTATATACAACGCTTCGGCATAAGTGCCAAAACCTTCATGAATCCACATATCTGCAATATCATTTGTTGTTATACTATTCCCCCACCATTCGTGAGCACTTTCGTGAATAATGATAAAGTCAAAACTATATCCTGTGCCAGACCTATCATAACCTAAATAACCATTTTTATATTTATTGCCATAAGCAACACAGCTTTGGTGCTCCATCCCTAAATAAGGCGCTTCCACTAATTTATATCCATCGCGAACGAATGGGTATTCTCCGAAATAATTATAAAAACAGTTAAGCATTGGTTTTACCTGAGCAAATTGTTTTTTTGCTTTTTCGTAATTATTTGGTAAAACATAATAATCTAATGTAAGTGAATCGCTATACTTTGAATTATAATACGATTCGTTAAAGTGTTTGTACTTGGCAATATTTATTGTTACATCATAATTATTAATCGGATAAGAAACATACCACTCAAATTTTGTATAGCCATTTTTTAGATCAATTTTATTTTTTAATCTCCCGTTTGAAACTTCTGTTAATTCAGATGGGACAGCTATACGAATAACCATTTCATTAGGTTCATCACTTTGATGATCTTTGCATGGCCACCACAAACTAGCTCCTGTACCTTGACAAGAAACTCCAACAAATGGATTTCCATCTTTATCCTTGTTCCAAGAAAACCCTCCATCCCATGGAGGATTTTTTGCAACTTGAGGATATCCTGAATAATAAATTTTTAAAAACTGAACACTTCCTTTTTTTATTTCCTCCGAAAATGAAATGAATACGGCATTAAATTCTCGCGTGTATGTAACATTTTGATTCTTGAATTCAATTTTTTCAATCTGCATATTTTCAAATAGATCAATCTGAAGTTTACGAAAATCAGTTGTCGCCAGAAATTTAATTGTATTACTTCCAGAAAGAAATTTATTTTCAATATCAACTTTAATATCCAAATCATACAGTAATACATCATAACAGGATCGAAATTCTGATAAAGTACCACGAAGAGAATCTGCTCTGGTAAATTTTTCTCCGCCACCAAAATCCAATTGAGCTTTACTAAGTTGAAAAGATATAAATAACAGAAAAAATAAAAATTGCTTTTTCATTTACTTACAATTAAAAATACGTTTACTTATTGCTGTTCCATTTCCTAATGCCTCTGCACTCATATAATCCTTACAAGCAAGGGCGTTTTCCCTTAGTAGTATATAAATATCTCCTCTTGCAATCAAAGCTTTTGTATTTGTTGAATTTAATTCAATTATTTTAGAATAGTCGCCTACAGCTTCCAAATATTTTTTTGTCGCACTCCACAAAATTGCCCTTTTTTCAATCAATTTTACATCATTGGGCGAAATTTGTATTGCTCTCGAAAGATCAGAAATTCCACCAACAATATCATTTTTCGAAACCTTTGCTATCGCTCTTTGGTCATATGCATCTGTTGCGTTTGGCTCTAATTCAATTGCCTTTGAATAATCCTTCAATGCATTCATATAATCACCAATAAGGTCAAATGCATTTCCTCTCTGAACATAAGCTTCAACATATTCCCTTTTTAGTTGTATTGCCTTAGTACAATCATCAATTACAGCTTGGTATTTTTTTAGATCCATTTCTGCGCTAGATCGCGTAAAATAAATTTTTGAATCACTTGAATCAATTTGTAATGCATCTGAACAATCCTTAACTGCACCATTATCATCACCTGTTTCATCTTTTAATTCTGCTCTTGAAACAAGCGCATTAATATCCTTTGCTTCTAATGACAATCCTTTGTCATAATCTTTTATAGCTTTTTGTTTGTTTCCTATTTGTTTGTATTCAAGTGCGCGGTTAAAATATGCAGGTGCAAAATCCGGAATAAAATAAATTAGTTTACTCAACACCTCAATAGCAAGTGAATCTTCGCCAAGAGCACCAAATGAATAGGCTTTATTTATGTATGCCATACTGTATTTAGGATTAAGAGAAATAGCTTTATCAAAATCTAGAATTGCAAGATCATATTTTTTTTGAAGAAAATACAAATAGCCTCTGTTATTATAAACGGCAACTATTTTAGGATTTATTAGTATTGCTTTATTGTAATCGATTAATGCTTTTTCATACTGTTTTAGTTCACTCAATAATGACCCGCGGTTAATATATGCTTCTACCTTTTGAGGATTTTTTTCAATTGCTTTAGAATAATCTTCAAGAGCGCTATTTGTATTTCCTAACCCAAAATTTGCAATTCCCCTGTAATAATAGGCTTCTGCATTTTCGGGTTGACCATTAATTACCTGATTAAAATTTGAAAGAGCCTTGCTATATTGTTTTTTACCAAGATCTGACATTCCTTCATTTAAAAGTTCATCAAACTTAGTCTGTGATAACGCTATTTTGGATATTGCAATAAAAAAAAGTATCTGGAATATTTTTTTCATTAAAAATTAGAATTTTAAGTGATTACCTCTTCCAATACTTGATTCGATTTGATTTCTTTAAATGAAGAAATATGAAACTGATAAAATGTGATAAGCGATTGTAATAATTCCTTACGTTGCATCTTATCTATTTTTATTTGAATTGCTATTTCATATTCTGCAACAATAAAATCATTTAACATTTTCGCATTTTGTGATGTTAAATAATTTGAATGAACTGGTATAAAATTAACAAATCGACCTTCCTGTAGATCAAAAACGGAATCACTTGAAGAAAAATTACCTTGAGGATAAAAACCAAGAAAACGGCTCAATTGAACCATAAAATAAATGTGAAAATTTGAACAATTTTTATGCTCCAGATCTAAGATCTGTAATGAATTTTTTATAAACTCAAACATGTTTTCATCTGGATGTTCAACATTTATTGCTTTAAACAATACTTCATTTAAGAATAAAGCAATTGAGCTTTTGCTAATATTGTATGGAATATCAGCATAAGGGTAATGAGTGTTAATTTCTGATATACGCTGTAAATTAGTTTTTTCGGAATTTGAAACTACAATTTCAACCATTGCCAATGGTTGAAAAAGACTTGCTTTATTTCTCGATTTTTTACTTCGAATTCCACTAATTATGTATGACTGAAGTCCGAAATCACGAGTAAATATTTTTGTTATTAAACTTGATTCGGAATATTTTATGGTGTGAAGTATTATACCAAGTGTTTTATGAAGCATGTTGACAAAATGCCTGCACTAATTAATTAATAAAATTTTAGTTGAAGTTTTTTGGGATCCATCTTCACTTGTGCAAAACACCATGTAAACGCCAGAACTTACTTTCACTCCATTGAAATTTTTACCATACCAAATTGCCTGACCACCTTCTGACTTTGTTTCATAAACAAGAGAACCACTTATATCAGTAATTTTCACAGTCGAATTATTCATTAGCCCCTTTATAGCAATAGGCCCTTCGTAATCAGGTTTAACTGGATTTGGAAAAGCATATACATCACTAAATGCATCAAGTCCTGCAACTGAAGTTCCTCTATATGAAATAATCCCTTTTGATGTTCCGAAATAAACTTCGCCAGTTTCGTGATTTATCACAATACTTCCAACATCATTACTAAACAAAGGACTATTATTTTCATCAAAATGATATATCTGTTTTGTTCCATCTGCCGACATTAAAAACACCCCAGAGTTTGCTGTTCCAATCCATTTTCTATTTGCATCATCTACAGCAATAGCCTGAACTGTTTCCGTCTCAAGTAAAATTTGAACATGTCCATCTTGTTCCAGAAGAATTTGCTGGGCATCAAAATTCTGACCTGAAAATACATTTTCCGGTGAATAAAAAACAGCGACCCCTTTGTCTGTCCCAACCCATATTTCTCCATCAACATCCTCTGCAAGACAAGAAACTGTAGTACTTGGAAGTGCTCCACTCCCAATCGCAGATGTTAATTTTTTTGAATTTGTTAAGTTCGGAGGATCCATTGTATGTCCTTTGTAAACAAGAATTCCACCGCCTCGCGTCATAACTACCCACTTCTGATCTTGTTTATCCACCAAAATTTGACCTAAATTAGGAGCTGAACCAATAATAGGTTTGAAATCCAAATTCTGCCAACTTCCACTTGGAGTTTTTCTGGAAATCGACTTTTCAACACCTGTATTGGTTACCCATAAATTATCATCCGCATCAGTTGTTAGCCCCCATGTAAAAACACGCACAAAGCCTGAAACATTAAATGCTTGCAATGAACTTGTTGTGTCATCATAATGTTTAATAGGAACTCCGTTATAAAACTCATAAACACCGGTTCCCCAGGAGGCAGCATAAGTTCGTTTAGAGTTTTTGGGGTCAACATATACATTTACAAAATCATAAACATTATCTAAATTTACCAGTGGTAAATAATTGCCACTAGGATTTGTCCATTCGCCCTCTTTGTAAGTATATAATCCATCTCTAAAATAAAGATTACTATTACCGCTATTCACGCCTCCTGGTGCTACCCACAAATTACCATTATTAATGCTCATTCCAGAAATCCTTGTACTGCCAGGACCATTTGGATAATAAGAATAGCTAGCCCCCCCCCAACCTATGTTTTTTACTAAACCAAATCTATCGTCTGCAATCCAAAGCGCACCAGCATTGTCAGCAACAGCTTGATTTGCACTCAAATAAGTACCAAAGTAACCATACAAAGAATTAAGAGGAGTCATATTTAGATCATAAACATCAATCTTAACATCCTCTGTTTTCAGAAACTTATTACCAACAGTCTCCAGTTGCCTAACAGTATAACCAAATGGAAGAGGAAAATACGACCAAGAAGTATTATCGTATACGTAAATTGTATCATTATGATAGAGCGGTTTAGAAACATTTGTATAAATTTTTCCATTAAACGATGTAATTGTATTATAAATCCCTGCCGGCAAACCGGTCATTAGTGACCACGAAGCAAAATTTGCAAGATTAGAATTTTTTGACGCCCTATAAACGCCAACTTCAGTAGCTGCATAAAAAAATATTGCATCAGACGTGATATCCATTACATTTAATGCATTCCCATTAGGACCGATATAATAAGTATCACTAATTTCAACTTTATCCATATCAACTACTACAATACCGAAACCACAAGCCAAATAAGCGTATTGATTAAGGAAATAAATATTATTAATAGATTTATTCCCAATTATATTTTTCCGCTTTATTTCCGAAAGATTAGTAATAACATTGTTCTGAATGATATCAATATTTGAATTTTTATATACAATAAGTAGCTTATTATTAAATGTATTAAAGCTTAAGTTGGTCGCTTCTACATCTGACAATCCATTCACTTTTGACAAGCGTTCCATTGAATTATCAGCTTTATTTAAGATAAAAACCCCGCCTTTTGTAGCACAATAAACTTTGCCGTTTCCTTCAGATACCGAAATAGCATTTTTATAAGAAAGGTGGTCTTTCCAATTTCCAATTGCTACATCTTGAGCAATTAGTTTTGAAGTAACCAGTATAACAATTAAAAATAAAATATTTTTCTTCATAAACGTATTAAATATTGGGCGCTATATAAACATAAAAATACTGATTTTATTGCATTGGTTTTAATAAATATTTCCATTTTTTTTAAATGCTTATCTTTGCTTTTTGCTGGTTCCGTAGTTCAACTGGATAGAATGACAGATTCCGGTTCTGTTGGTTGGAGGTTCGAATCCTCTCGGGATCACCAAATAAGAAACCCCTTGATAGATTTTATTTATCAAGGGGTTTTTGTTTATTATAATTACCTCTAGATCTCAACCGATTTATTTTTTACTAATTATGAGTTCATTCCTTTATGATTTTAATGAAGAAATGTTTTGTTATATTTTTAACTCCCGTCAAACCATTAAGTATTCTAGTCTGCCAATTGTATTTACACAAACCGTTTTCCACCAAGTAATTACAAAACTCAAAACAATATGTGAAATTGATCATTACACACCCGGATACTTGCTTGTAATTTGCATTCATATGATTTATTACAAAACGAAACAACTATTGCTAACACTATTATTTGTTAGTAAACCATTTTTGAACACATAAATACAGTAAAGAAGGGAAAACACATTAGTGAAACCTACTCGAACACATTAAATAAAAAGATGAAATCTACAATACAAATATTGCTGCTAGGAATCTCATTCATGTTCACGGGTTGTGTCACACTCTATAAGCCAAATGCAATTCATTCCCCATTACTAAAAGCAAAAGGAGAGTTAAACACTTCTGCTTCTTTTGGATTTTCAGGATGCGGATTATATAATTTACAGAGTGCTTACGCAATCTCAAATCATATTGGTGTAATGACGGATGGAATGTATCATAATAGACATATTCGTAGTGAGGATTCCTCAGTTGAAAAACTTAATATATTTTTTGGAGAAGCTGGAGCAGGTTATTTTTCAACCTTTGGCAAAAAGAAAAATAGTTTAATTCAATGTTACGGAGGCGGTGGTTATGGGGCAACTTCTGATAAAATTGAAGATCCCAAGCAACTTTATCCGGAAGTGAATGCAAAGTATTTCAATATATTTTTACAGCCGGGACTCGCATACATTAATAAAAATTTGGAATTAGCTTTTGATTTAAGGGTAAATTATGTAAACCTATTTAAGATACACGCTTCTCTATATGATAAATTTGAATGGTGGAACACAGATTTTTATTACTATTCTGACACCTCCCTTTATTTTATAAACCTTGAACCTTCCCTAACAATGAAAGTAGGAGGAGAAAAACTGAAGGGCGTTTTACAGTTCGGTATCACTATTCCTACAATTAATTCTCATTCATATTTTGCTGTGAATACTTCTTCCATGCTCGGCTTTCCCCTTATAAAATTCGCTGTTGGGATTAACTATACTTTTGGAAAAAAATTAAGTTTATCCGAAAAATAAAAAATCAAGTTTTATTTTTTATGCAAATTATGTCAAAAAAAGAATTGCGCATAATCATCGTTTTGCTTGACAAAGTGTATATCATTCTCTTACTAACCGTTGTACTTTTGTGTTGTCATAATTGAAGAAATCGTTCTTAAACATAAGTTAAGTCAGACAATTAGAATTGTAAAAGATTTTTAAAACTGACAGACTCAAAGGCAATGAAAATTGATACTATTTAAGGTGTAAGTCCTAGAATAGTTATATAGTTGGTAATGCTTGCATTCCACTGTACAAAGCAACAGCTATTTGTTGTAGTTTATGAGTGATTAAAACATAGTATAGACTTAGTAGGCAAGAGAGTGTCAGTGATGATGCTATTTTGTTGAAACGTTCAAAGGCAGAAAACTGCAGCATGTAAGGACAACCTGCATGTTTGATTGAAGCAGAAATAACCATCTTAAAAAGTGGATCAAACTGCCAAATCCAAGGTCGGCCTAATAAACCGGTTACATATGTTTCACTTCTTATTATGAAAGAATGAATACATGGTATAAGTGCTGAGTAGGCATGAAAGCATTAGGAATTCGGGAAGCAGGTGTGGAAACACCTGCTTTTTTTAATAATTATTCTGATGCAAAATTCTGCGATAAAGAATAAATATGACGGATTTAGTCTCTTATTATTTTAACATATTTAACACTTCCCTCTTCATTTAAAAGTTGTATCAAGTATATCCCAACTGCTAATTCTTTCATTCTAATAATATTTCCGCTTTTTGCATTCAGCTCTCCCGACTTAACACAACTCCCTTGCATATCAAATAATTTATAGGAGCCTTGAACATTAAAAATTTCAATATAATTATTTGTTGGATTTGGAAATACGACTACGGTCTGTTGATCATATTTATGCTCAACACCGGTTATAACCAAAGAGGGGTATATTTTCCCCACAAATATATCCTCCCCACCTTTGCTTATTATCGAATTAGAGGATGTTCTGTTTATCATATCAAGGGAATCAATAATCAGCAACGTGTCTCTAAATAAACCTAAAACATATAAATTATTGTTTCCATCTAACACAATACCATGCGCAAAATCATCCTTTGAAGACCCTAAACCTTTCGTCCAAAGTTTTGTGTAATTATTATCAAAACACTTGACTGCGATATTTTTATTTTGAATAATTTGATTGTTTAAGTAGTCGTATCCAACAGAATCAGAATAATTATAAACTATATATTTAAAGCTTCCTGAAGGTTCAGTTTTTAGAAATACTTGCTCTCCATATTCACAGTAAGATGAAAAGGAATGAATATTTAATAATTGAAAAGTAGATTCATTAAATTGAGCCGAAAACATTTCTTCATGATTACTTTGAATTGCCGCTGGAAACGTTGGCACTAAAACCTGCTGTTCAATATGCAAAGTATCAACCAACTTACCGAATACTTCAAAAGTATTTTGTATGTGCTGAATGCTTATCAGTCTATAATTAGTGGTCTTTACTCCTCCTATTTGAGTACATAGTATATTTTTACCACTTGAATTTAATTTAACCAAATATTGTTGCCTGGTATAGTTGGCGGGTATATATTTAGCAGTGTCTATTTTAAGAGTATCACCATTATTAACTTCTACCAGCAAATTTACTTGTTGACTTCCAGAAAAATCAAAATCATAAATCAAGCTTCCTATTTGTTTTGTATATAATCTATTCAAAGCATTGTTATACTTAATAAAAAAAGCATTTTTTGAGTGGCCCAGAGGGTATACAACCGAATCTAATGTCCCGTTGGTTAGCAACTCTAAAGAATTTCTATAGTTTCCACTGATATAGATATTGGAATTGTTATCTATTTTGATACCCTCAACAACTCCTGTTGAAATAATATTAAAAACAGATTGGTGCGTTAATAAATTTCCAGAACCATCTAACTTGCAAAGTACATTTAAACATTTACCAAAAGAAGGAATAGAATCTGCACCTATTTTAATAAAATCATCAGCACAGATTAAAAAAGCTATATCTCCATTTGGGTTTACTGCGAATCTTGCAAAACTATTTTCTACGGTGCCAAACCCAAACATTTTTGTCCATAGATATTGACCTGAACTATTTATACATGCTAAAAAATAATTTTTGTGGCTTATAGGTGCTATTGCAGCAACATTACCAGAACTATTAGGAACAAAAAGTGTATCATCTGATTGTCCTAGTATATAAACATTTCCGTTCGGTCCAACTGAAATGTTTGTTGCTCTATCATCTAGATTACTTCCAAGATTTGAGAAAAAGCTAAGATTTTGAGCATCAATCCGAAATGTTATTACACAAATTAC
>CAIXIP010000034.1 GCA_903919535.1 uncultured Bacteroidota bacterium
CATGTTATAACAGATAACCAAAGCTCCATCATAAAAATTGTTAAAGAGTAATACTTCTTTATTTTTTGACTGTTTTTCTTTTTCTCATCGGGATATTGTAAAGGGCGAGAATCCTTTACACCATTTTATCACTCTACATTTATAAAAAAATACTGTTTAACTTTTTCAAAATTATAGTAATTTATACTGTAGATAATAAAATCATTTTGCTATAGTTTTTTGAAATGATTCTTATCTTTGGGACCTAAATAATATAGGTCATTTATAATTAAATTATAATTCAATGAGAAAGATAACTACAGTCATTTTGTTTTTTGCATATGTTGTTTCTGTTTCTGCACAGCAGAATTTGACTCCAGAAATGTTACTTCAACTAGCTAGAATTAATGCTTTTGGTATTACAAAAGATGGCAAGTCAGTTGCGTATAGCGTGCGAACCTATAATGTTGAAAATAATAAGAAAACAACTAATAGTTATATTATTCCAATAACAGGTGGAGCCTCTGTAATAACAGAAAATGCAGCTGATTTAATTGCAAATAATAGGATTTCACCTGATGGAAAAATGAGCCTCTCAGCTTATGATGTAAAACTTAAGAAAATATTTGGGAAAGATATTTATCCTGATCTTTCTAAATCAGATGTAATGGTTTATGATAATTTAAATTATCGTCACTGGGATAATTGGGAAGATGGGGCGTATAGTCATATTTTCGTTAACAGACTTTCAGGAAATGCTATTGCGGATAGTATTGATATTATGCCGAATGAGCCTTATGACTGTCCACAAAAACCTTTTGGTGGTGATGAAGATTTTATATGGAGTCCTGATAGCAAACAGGTTATTTATGTGACAAAAAAGAAATTTGGAAAAGAATACGCACAAAGTACAAATACAGATATTTACTCATACGATATTCTAACAAAAAGAACTACAAATCTTTCTGAGGGAATGATGGGATACGATGTTCAGCCAGCATTTTCTGTTTTAGGAAGACTGGCCTGGTTAAGTATGAAAACTGATGGTTATGAATCCGATAAAAATGATATTATTGTAGATTATGGCACTTTAAGATTAAATCTAACAAAGGATTGGGACGGAACAGTAACAGACTTCAAATGGAGTGCTGATGGCAAAAAGGTGTTTTTTGTAGCTCCAATTGATGGAACCGTTCAATTGTTTGAGGTTACTGATCCTGGGCTTACAAAAAAACTGCCTGTTGTAAAACAGATCACAAAAGGAGATTATGATGTTCAAAGTATGATTGGCCAATCAGGCAATACGATGGTTATTACGCGTACTGATATGAATCATGCTGCTGAAATATATATTGTTGATCTAACAACCGGTTCAATGAAACAATTAACTCATGAAAATGATGCAAATTATAGTACCATTTCAATGAGTAAAATTGAAAAACGTTATGTTACAACAACTGATGGACAAAAAATGTTAGAGTGGATAATTTATCCCCCTAATTTCGATCCAACAAAAAAATATCCAACTTTACTTTATTGTCAAGGTGGCCCACAGTCACCTTTATCTCAATTTTACTCATTTCGATGGAATTTTCAATTGATGGCAGCGAATGGTTACATTGTGGTAGCACCAAATAGAAGAGGGATGCCAGGGCACGGTGTGAAATGGAATGAGCAAATAAGTAAGGATTATGGTGGACAAAATATGCAAGATTATTTTACTGCAATTGACGAGTTCGCAAAAGAACCATATTGCGATAAAAACCGATTAGGATGTATTGGCGCAAGCTATGGTGGATATTCTGTTTATTATTTAGCCGGAATACACGAAAAGCGTTTTAAAACATTTATTGCTCATGATGGAATTTTTGATTGGAGGTCTATGTATGGTACCACTGAAGAAATGTGGTTTGTAAATTGGGATATTGGTGGTGCTTATTGGGATAAGGACAATGCTGCAGCACAAAAGAGCTATAATCAATATAATCCTGTAAATCTTGTTAAAAAATGGGACACCCCTATTTTGATCATTCAAGGTGGTCAGGATTATCGAGTTCCAATTGAGCAAGGATTAGGTGCGTTTCAAGCAGCACAACTACAAGGAATAAAAAGTAAGCTTTTGTATTTTCCAAATGAAAACCATTGGGTGTTAAAAGATCAGAACGGTCTTGTTTGGCAACGTGAATTTTATAAATGGCTAAAGGAAACTTTATAAAGTTTAAGAAATACGATTAAGTATATTTAAAGCTAATTGAATGTGATTTCAATTAGCTTTTTTACTTATAAGAAGGTTGACTATTTATATTGACGAGACACATTTTTATAGTTTATGTGACCTAACAATTTGAAAGACAAAAAAACGACATTGATGTTTTCTTAGTCGATTCTTAAAGCTTTGTTAATATAAACTAATATAACATTTATGTGATTAATCTAGTCCGATAATAAAATCATATGAAATTGTTAAAAGAAATTTTATTCAATTAATAAAACAAAAAATCCGATGAGAATTCACCGGATTTTTTGTTTTAGAACTTAGCACGTATTTTACGTTTCTTATATTTTTTGTGTTTAAATATGCTTCCATATTTTGATTTATAAAAGCTACTTCTGCCGCGTATAACATAACTGTAATAAACGGAAGTGGTTAAATAGGAGTCTTTGTGTGATGGATCACCTC
>CAIXIP010000035.1 GCA_903919535.1 uncultured Bacteroidota bacterium
AAAATAAAATATTTTTTCATATCTATATTTATTTAACCTTTGAAAATGTATAGGTAAATTCCGAATTTAAAAATTAAAAATGGTAAAAGAAGTTATTCATTCTTTACTAAATAACAACAAACAGGATAGTGGTCTGATAATTCTTCATGAATAGTTCTAAAATTATATGCTGTAAATGTTTTACTATGCAAAATATAATCGATCCTAAAAGAAGGAAACGCGCCAACATAGCTTCTTCCAAAACCATTTCCACTTTCAATAAAAGCATCGTTTAAGTTTCTGGAAATTGTATGATATGCATATGATGCTGGCGTATCATTAAAGTCCCCACAAACAATTACTGAATAAGGTGATGATGCTATACTTTCCTCAATAAGATCAGCCTGTTGGGAACGTTTTATAAATGCAAGTTTCAAACGTTTAAAGATGCTTTTTGAATGCTCGACATCTTCTTTTTCAAGATTTTTTTGCAATTCTTCAACATATTTATAATCATCAGCATGAAAACTTATTGATTGTAAATGCATATTATAAATCCGTAAAGTATCTGCGCCCACTTTAATATCTGTATATATACAAATATTGTTGCTCTTATATCCGAAATCAATTCTTCCTTTTTTAATGATTGGATATGATGAAAATGTAGCTATCCCCCAATGATGAATTTTCTTTATGGTAGTTGTATATTCTACATGAACAAATTTTGCTTTCTGAAATTTTATGATAGAATCCAAATTATCTAACTTACTACTATCACGTGAAAAAAACTCCTGAAAACAAAATATATCAGGGCTTTCATCATTGATCAATCCAAACATTTTTGAGCGAGTACCGATATCATGTGTCCAATTGTAAAGGTCAAAAATCTTCACATTGTATGACATTACTTTGATCGTTTTTTTTGTTCTTTCAGGGGTTTTATTTAATGTGATTTGAGCGTAACTAGCAATTTGAGACCAGCCAGCAATTATTATTATGAGCGAATATGCCGCACGCTTTTTTAATTGACCTGCCCAATATATTACAAACAATATATTTATAACGAGAAGAAGAGGATATGCCAATCCAAAAAAAGCAATAAACCAAAAATTTTCAGGACTAACATGTGGTGACAAATAGGAAACTAAAAGGGCAATTGCAAACACATGATTGCAAATCATTACAACCTGATTGAAGAAGTAGCGTTTGCCCTTTCTTCTATCTTTTTCTTCTTTAATTAATTGTTGTTCTATTGACAAAATCTTAAATGCTAAAATTCTTTATGGATAACAATAATTATTTCTTTCCACTTGCTTTAAATAAAATTTCCTTTTCTGCTTTCGTCAAACTCTCATAACCCGATTTTGAAATTTTATCTAAGATAGCATCTATTTTTTTCTGTTCAATTTTTTTATTGTAATTGTATTCCTCATCCGATACTGTCCGCTTATATGCTACCTTCATTTTACTTTTTGGGGTAACTTTAAACAAACCGATAATCCAATCAAAAAACTGATTTATCCTTTTCGACATATCGTTACCCTTTTTGTATTGTTGAATAAATAAATAGCCAATTAATGCTCCACCCAAATGCGCAATATTCCCTCCAACATTTGCATAGGTAGCAAGATTTAACACATCTAGAAACAGAACAAACAATGCTACATAAATTAATTTAACAGGACCGATGAACATTAAATTCATCCTGTAATTTGGAACTAATGTAGCTGCAGCTACAATAATAGCTGTAACTCCGGCCGATGCACCAACCATTGGCAAACCAATAAAAGGATGAAACACAGGAATAATTGTAATAAGTAAAAGTGTAACCAATCCACCAGCTATTCCTCCCAATAAATACAATGGAATAATTTTTTTTGCAGATGTGTATTCAGATAAAATTATTGAGAACCAATAAAGTGTGATCATATTCCAAAAAATATGCATCACGTCAATATGAGTAAACATATAGGTTATAAGGGTCCAAGGTTTATAAATGAAACTTTGAAAGCTTAAAGGCAAAGAAATATTTTCAATAAAAAAACTAAAAAAAGTTGCAAAGACTCCAATTTCTCCGGTAAACAAAAGCAAAATGCGTAAGATACTAATCACCAAAAACACTGCAACATTAATAATGATCAATCGCGTAATAGGATTACCATTACGCATTTTTGATTTTATATCTTCAATAATTGGATTGCTCATAATTTAATAGAAACGTTTGCTCCTTTTTTGCCAATATTTAATTAAAATAAATCCAAATAACATACCTCCTAAATGTGCAAAATGTGCAACATTATCTCCTGAACTATTTGCAATACCAGAAAACAATTCAGCTGCTCCATAAAGTATCACAAACCATTTTGCTTTTATTGGAATAGCAAAATATATGTAAAGCATTGTATTAGGGAATAACATACCAAAAGCTAATAAGATTCCGAACACGGCACCTGAAGCACCGATAGTAGCTGTGTTTAACATTACATTCATTTCTTGGGCAGCAGGGTTAATAAAATATTTCCCTTCCTGTAAAAACTCATAGCCCTGTGTTGCTATCAAATTTAATTCATTTAGGGAAATCTGAGAAGAAAGTGAAGACAATCGAAAATAGGTAACTATTAATTGAATTACTCCCGCACCAATTCCTGTAATCATATAATAAATCAAGAAACGTTTGCTACCCCATAAATTTTCCAAGGTATTACCAAACATCCATAAGGCAAACATATTAAAGAACAAGTGCATAAAATTTGCGTGCATAAACATGTAGGAAACCAATTGCCATGGGCGAAATTGTTCTGCTAAGGGGTAGTGTAAACCCAAAGTATCTGATAAATCAATATTAAATTGACTCTGAAAAACCAAAGTTGCAAGAAAAAATAAACCGTTAATTATTAATAGATTTTTTACTACTAATGGCAAAACACTAAAACTATTGGGACGATATTGTTGATATGACATTTTTATTTAGTTTTTATCCAAAGATTTCAAAACCTTGGTTATTGTAATTTTATTTTTTAAATCTTCGATCTAATTCATCAATTGAAAAAGTAGTGATAACAGGTTTTCCATTGGGTGCACTATATGGCATTTTGCAAGCAAATAAATTATCAATCAAATTATTCATTTCCTCTTGTGTTAATGATTTACCCGATTTTATAGCCATATTTCTTGCCATGGATCGAGCCAGATTATCCCGTTTATCGGATTTTAATTCCAATAAATTTTGTTTATAGTTTTCAATCAACCCTTCTAACAATGCTGCCGAATCATAATCTACTGTATCGGCAGGAACACCGTGAATTACAAAAGTATTTTTACCTAACTCTGCAATATCAAATCCCATTTCTTGAATTTCGTTTTGAAGCTCCTTTACTAATGCAAAATCCGAAGCGTTTAATTCAATTGTTTTGGGAAATAATTCTTGTTGCGTTGCCGACTTATGTTTTTCAAATGCATCTAAAAATGATTCATACAAAATGCGTTCATGCGCACCTTGCTGATCAATAACCATAAAACCGGTTTTAATGTGCGATAAAATATATTTATTGTGTAATTGATACGTTGCCTTTTTATTGCTCTCATGAAGTTCATTATCCCAATCTGTATGAATAGTTTGTTGGGTTTCTTCGTCTTTTTTTATTTCAAACTCTAATTGATTATCAGCGTGACGGCTATACATTTTTTCCCAATTAGCCTTGTTCGAAAGTTCACGTTCAGACGATTTTTGAGAAGTTGCTCCTTCGGTTTTAAAGGGATTATAATTTTCGTCAACCTTTATTGTTGGCTGCCTGTAAATCCCATCAGCAGGTTTTAGTGGCATGTTATAAAGGTGCGCCTCCTGATTAAAATCCAGGCTTGGAGCAATATTAAACTGTCCTAATGATTTTTTAACAGTTGAACGCAAGAAAGCATAAATGGCTTTTTCGTCTTCAAATTTCACTTCTGTCTTCGTTGGATGAATATTGATATCAATAGTTTTAGGATCAACATCTAACATCAGAAAGTAAGACGCAAAACTATCATGCGGCAATAATTGTTCGAATGCAGATTGAACAGCGTGATGCAAATAGGCATTTTTTATGAAGCGCTTATTCAAAAAGAAAAACTGTTCTCCCCGTGTTTTTTTTGCAAAATCAGGTTTTATTACGAACCCTTTTATTTTAACAATACCCGTATTTTCTTCAACAGGAATTAATCGTGAATTGTATGAGCTACCAAAAACTGCCATCAAACGTTGCTTTAAATTACCAATAGGCAAATTAAATATTTCGGTATTATTATGATGTAATGTAAATGCAACTTGGGGATTTGGGATTGCCACCCTCTGAAATTCATCAATTATATGACGTAATTCTACAGAATCTGTTTTTAAAAAATTTCTGCGGGCTGGGACATTATAGAACAAATTTTTGACAGAAATGCTTGTTCCTTCTGAGCAACTGCATGCTTCCTGGTTTTTCACTTCACTCCCATCAATCTCTATCATTACGCCTACTTCATCACCAATGCGTTTTGTTTTCAACTCAACTTGCGCAATGGCCGCAATTGATGCCAAAGCTTCTCCTCTAAATCCCATTGTGCGTATAGCAAACAGGTCATCTGCCTTACGAATCTTTGAAGTAGCGTGGCGCTCAAAACTCATGCGGGCATCCGTTTCACTCATCCCACACCCACTATCAATTACTTGGATGAGGGTTTTTCCTGCATCTTTTACAATCAATTTAATACTTGCACTGCCAGCATCCAAGGCGTTTTCCATTAACTCCTTAACAGCAGAAGCAGGTCTTTGAACCACTTCACCGGCAGCAATTTGATTTGCAACAGAATCGGGTAATAAATGAATTATGTCTGACATAGCTTTTTTCTCCTTGCAAAAATAATACTAATAATGGAATGAAGACTATTTGGCAGTATTGTTTTATTTGCAATATTCTTAAGAAATGTAGCGAGAATTAAGGGCTTGAAACAAAAACTTAATTAACAGCAATTCCTGTTTTTAACTTTTTTTAGGAATGCTTGAGAAATTTCAAATCGAAAGGAATTTATTTTTTAGCTCCACTAACACATTGATATGAAACCATTGATTCAAATAAATAGAGAATAAAACAAAGAATATCAGGGAGAATGATAGCAACAATCCAAAAGTCTTACCAAAAGAATTAGCTCCCGACAAGAGTATTTTTGCAACAAGAATTTCAAGCTTTGAACTCATATAACGATAAGATGGCACCAGAATAAACACCAGCGCAAACATTGCAATTAATGTAAATTTATACGGATTTATCTCTATTTTGTAATGAATGATATAACTAGTGACAAAACCTGTCAGTAAATCAACAAGCAAAACACTGATCATTAATACCATCAGACTGAATATTTTTTTGAACATTTTTTGAAATATGTTTCTGCAAAGCTGCTTGATTTATTAAAACATAGAAATTCTATTCCATTTTTCCATCAACATTAAAAAGTTGAAAAGTTAAAAACTGTGAAGCGTTAGCCTCTTTTTATTAAGAGTATTTTTAACAATGAAAATTGTTTATTTACTGTTGTGAAAAATCTGTTCCCTTAATGAAAAAACTATTCTTTTTAATATTGTCCGTTTTTACTGTTATATCTGTAAGTTTTAATCCCAAAGAAACAAAGCAAGATCCGCCATTTTATTTATCAAATACACATTGGGCTGATTCTGTTTTTAAATCGTTAACACCTGATGAACGCATAGCACAATTGTTTATGGTAGCGGCCTATTCGAACAAAGATAAAACACATGTTAAGGAAATAAAGAAATTAGTAGATCAATACAAAATAGGAGGTTTGATTTTTTTTCAGGGAGGCCCAGTTCGTCAGGCCATTTTAAGTAACTGTTACCAATCATGTTCAAAAGTGCCTTTGTTTGTGGCGATAGATGCAGAATGGGGATTAGCAATGAGGCTTGATAGCACAACTAAATTTCCCCGACAAATGACATTAGGTGCTATTCAAAACGACACACTGATCTATGAAATGGGTGCTGAAATCGCCCGTCAATGCAAACGTTTGGGAATGCAAATAAATTTCGCACCCGTAGCAGATGTTAACAACAACCCCTTGAATCCCGTTATCAGCAATCGATCGTTTGGAGAAAACAAATACAATGTTGCTCGAAAAGCAGCGATGTATATGAAGGGGATGCAGGATAATGGAGTACTTGCCAATGCAAAACATTTTCCCGGACACGGAGATACAGATAGCGATTCCCACAAAACATTACCAACAGTTAAATCTTCTCGCTCCCATCTTGACACATTGGAATTATATCCTTTCAAAGAATTAATTTCGCAAGGATTAGGCAGTGTGATGGTGGCACATTTATATGTTCCGGCTCTGGATACAACAGCTAATAGGGCTTCTACACTTTCAAACAAAGTAGTAACAAATTTACTTAAAGATTCGCTTGGGTTTAAAGGACTTGTATTTACGGATGCTTTAAACATGAAAGGTGTTAGTAAATTTTACAAACCCGGTGAAGTGGATGTAAAAGCTTTGATTGCCGGAAATGATGTTCTTTTGTTTCCTGAAGATGTTCCAACTGCCATCAAACAGATAAGAGTAGCAGTTGATAGTGGTCAAATATCTCAAGAGGAAATTGACAAACGCTGCATGAAAATCTTGTTAGCTAAACAGTGGGCTGGATTGAATCATTATTCAAAAATTAAAATTAAAAATCTAACTTCTGAATTAAACACTTCCAATGCGGAAGTAATAAACAGAAAATTAACTGAGGCCTCACTCACTTTATTACAAAACAAAAACAATCTTATTCCTCTTCAAAAACTTGATTCAATAAAAATTGCATCGTTATCACTTGGATATAAAGAATCAAATATATTCCAGCAAACACTTTCCAACTATTCATCAATAACACACTTTGGAGTAGATAAAGATGCCAAACAAAAAGAGTTTGATACCGTTTTAACACAATTGAAAAACTACAACCTTGTTATAATTCAGATAAATAATACTAACAACAAACCCGATAAAATTTTCGGATTAACACCACAAGTTTTATCGATGCTAAAATCCGTGATAAAACAAAACAGAGTGATCGTGAATGTGGCTGCTAATCCATATATACTTGCAAAAATGGATAGCCTGCAATTTGCTGATGCAGTAATAATGAGTTACGAAGACAATGATTACAGTGCGAGTTATTCAGCACAATTAATTTTTGGTGGCATTGGTGCTAATGGAAAACTCCCTATCACTCCTAGTCCTTATTTTAAAGCTGGAACAGGCATCGTGACAAACGCTGTACGTTTCAAATATACAATTCCAGAGGAATTAGGAATAGATTCAAAAAAACTAAATACAATTGATAGTATTGCAAAAAAAGGAATTAAAGATAAAGTATATCCTGGATGTCAGATATTAGTTGCAAAAAACGGAAAAGTAATTTATCAAAAATCATTTGGCTACCATACCTATGAAAACAAAATAAAAGTTAAGAATGATGATTTGTACGATATCGCGTCAATTACTAAAATAGCATCTTCAACGCTTTCCTTAATGAAATTGGTTGATACTAAAAAAGTATCATTAGACGAAAAACTAAGTTCCTATTTGCCAGAATTAATTGGATCAAACAAAGAAAA
>CAIXIP010000036.1 GCA_903919535.1 uncultured Bacteroidota bacterium
TCATCGTTCATTTAGTATAAAATGTGCTCTGGTTTATTATGATTTCTATATTTTTTCTTCAAAGGTTTAAACAATTTTGTTAAATGTAATGCTATTTTATTTAAACGTTCTTTTTAAACTATTAACGTTGTTGTATACCGGATTATCGTTTAATTTTTAATTACTTTTAAAAATATCTTTGAAGAAATATTTTATGAAAGCATACATAATACAATTTTTGCTTAGCATTTTTGTCTGCTACCTTTTCTCTGTTCCAATGGCACAAGCTCAAACTAAATCTTCAGCAGATAGCTTGATATCTATTTATGCATCAAAAAAAACAAATATTGATAAGTTAACGATGCTCAACTCTTTGAGTGGAAGAACTACCTCTGACGTCTATCAATCGTTTATCGAAACTAAACTAGGAGAGTTGAAAACTAAAATCAAAACAACTAGTGATAGTGCTTTTTATTTTTCTACACGAGGGAATTTATATTTTTCGAAACACGATAATTTAAGTGCAAAAAACAATTTAATCAAATCACTTCTTCTTATTGAAAAATGTAATGGTTTTTATCCTTTTTCTGGTGAATTGTGTTCGCAAATTGCTCATTTGTACTTATATGAAGGGAAAAGAGATTCGTCTTATTTCTACTATGATAAAGCCTTGGATATTTACAAAAAAAATAAAATCAATAAAAACTTATCACATGCTTATTATGAATTTGGGTTAGAATGTTATGCAACTTCTAAAGTATCATTAGCCATTGAAAACCTATTTAAAAGCATTAAAGTTGGCGTTGGTCAAAATCAGTATTCTGATATCTCCTATTCATATCGCTTACTCTCAAAAATCAATAGAGATCAAGGTACCGGATTAAAATATAATTATATTGATTCGGCAATATATTATGCCAAAAAATCGGGAGATAACTATACCATGGTTTATTCTTATTTTCTATCTGGCGAGTACTTTATTGATGAAAAGAACTTTGTTGATGGATTTGCAATAGCAAAAAAAATAGAAACTATTTATAAAAAAGATTCTTTAAATCATTGGATAGAATCAGACTATAATGAATATTTTGCTAGATTTTATGAAGCAAAAGGTGACTACAGTAATTGTATGAAATTTTACAAAAAAACGATTGAGATAAATATCGAAAATCATGATTTTGAAGGAAAAATTGGTTGGATGTACAACAATATGGGTGATGTATGCATCACCAACAAAAAGTATGGAGAGGCGATCGTTAACTTTGATTCTGCAATAGTATATAGCGATCGGTTTCAAGATTTAAATTTAAAATGGTATGCTTATTATAATATTATTTCTGCATATCAAGGTTTAAATGATTACAAAACAGCACTCACTTATTTTTGGAAATACGATTCTATTAACAATATAATCTTAACAAAAGAAAACGGAGATAAGCTTGCCGAATTGCAAACTAAATTTGATGTAGTAAGAAAAGAAAGTCAGATTAAATTATTGAACAAGGACAATGAATTGAATAAGGAAAATATTGAAATACAACAGCAACGGATTATATTCCTATCCATTATTATTGGTGTTACTTTGTTACTTATTGTGTTGGTGATAATTGCTTATCAATATAAACGAAAAGCAAATGTTCTATTAGCAAAACAAAAGCAAGAGATTATTGATAAAACAGAACAACTCAATAAGCAGGCTGCCGATATTGCCATGTATAAAGCACAAATGAATCCGCATTTTTTATTTAACGCAATCAATTCGGTTCAGCAATTTGTTTTGGAAAAAAAATCATCATTGGCATTGGCATATTTAAATGATTTATCTAAACTGATGCGTGCCACCTTGAATTTTTCTGACAAGGAATTTATTTCAATAAAGGAAGAAATAGAATATTTGCAGCAATATATCCGATTCGAGAAATTGCGATGTGATAATAAATTCGAGTTTCATATTTCTATTACAGATGAAATTGATATTGAAAATACTTGCATTCTTCCTATGCTAATTCAACCCTTTATCGAAAACGCTGTGAAACATGGTGTTATTCCAAAATCTGAAAATGGAAATATTTACCTGAGCTTTGAAAAAATACAAATCGCTGGCAATGATTTATTGAAAATTTCGATTGCGGATGATGGAGTTGGAAGAGAGGCTGCCCTGTTAAATAAAAAACATTTGTTTTTGACACATCAATCGAAAGGAATGGAAATCACAGAAAACAGGATTTTAAAATTAAATCAAAAACATTTTTCCGAACAGATAAATGGCGTTAAAATAATTGATATATTCGTTGATGATAAACCTGCGGGAACAAAAGCAGAAGTATTAATCCCATTCATTGAATTATTTTAATATGATAAATGCCATTTTGGTGGATGATTCGCCTTCTAATTTACAACTATTGAAAGGTTTATTAAATGAATATTGTCCGAATGTTTCTGTTCTTGAAACATGTACCAATATTAAAGATGCCGAAAATGCTATTAAAAAATACACTCCTGAGTTAGTTTTTTTAGATGTCGAATTACAAAATGAATTAGGTTTTAATCTTTTCGATTTATTTCCTTCCCCTGGTTTTGAGGTTGTTTTTACAACAGCTCATGAAAAATATGCATTGCAAGCTATTAAGTCTTCATGTTTAGAATACTTGCTAAAACCAATTGATTTCAGAGAGTTGATAAATGCAGTAGATAAATTCGAAAAACAAAAGCAACTCACAGTAAATAAAAAGAAAATAGAGGTTTTGCTTGAAAATGTTAACAATATTCAACAAACAGTAAATAAAATAGCCATCCCCAATGCAAACGGATATGTTTTTTTAAATACTTCCGAAATATTATATTGTGAGGCTGATATGAATTATACCAAAGTTGTAACAACTAAAAACGATTCGTTTCTTTCTACAAAAAATTTGAAAGAGTTTGAGGAGATGTTAGATACAGAAGCCTTTTTTCGTTGCCACAAATCGTGGCTTATAAATTTAAATTTTATAAAACAGTATTCAAGAATAGATGGAACACGTGTGGAAATGGCAAATAATCAATGGATAGATATTTCAGTTAGAAAAAGAGATGAGTTTTTAAAAATGTTCAATAGAAAATAGTAATACGGTTCGTTAATTTTATTCTCCAAAAAAATATAAATAAAATACAAATAATTAATGGATTCTGCATAATAGGGAGGATATGATCTTCTTGGATCGAAGTACTCCAATATTGAGGAAATGTGGAATGTAGAACTCAAAATGAATTTGCAGGGAGACTAATTTGACATTAACGGTTAAAGAGTTGTCAAGCCTGTTGGTAATATTCAAAACTGGTATCAAAATGCAAATTAATATTGGAACGTATCGTATTATTTTTATATGTGTGATTTAAGACTATTGATGCTTCCA
>CAIXIP010000037.1 GCA_903919535.1 uncultured Bacteroidota bacterium
TGACAAGAGAAGAACGACTTCAATTATTTGCAATATTGTTTGATAATCTCATCTGCTTTCGAAGAACCTAAGCGGAGTGCGGTATTGAAATCATTGCAAGCTCCTAATTTATCACTTGATTTAGTTTTTGCTACTGCCCTCATAAAAAAGGCATCTGCAAAATCTGGTTTCAATTCAATGGATTTACTTATATCAGAGAGTTCCCCAACATTGTCTTTTAAATTATTTTTAACTTCAGCACGTTGCAGATAAACATCAGCATTATCTGATTTCAATTCAATAGATTTATTTAAATCAATCAGCGCCAAAGAAAAATCTTCAATTTCTTTTCGTGCCATTCCCCTATAATAATAAGCTTCGGCATAATCAGGCTTTAATACAATTGCCGTGTTGAGATCATGAAACATAGACCTAAAGTCGTTCATTTCATATTCAGCGATAGCTTTTCCAAAATAGGTTAAGGGATCGGTAGATTTTAGCTCAATTGATTTTTGAAAATCTTTTATTGCTCCGTTATAATCTTTAAGACCACTTTTTGCATTCCCCCTGTATTGATAAACTTGGGCATCAGTAGCATTTTCTTCAAGTGATTTATCAAAATCTTTGATTGCTTCCGCATAATTTTTCAATTTATATTTAGAGATTCCTCTTTGAAGAGAACTAAAAAAATCTGGTTTAGAAAGTATAGCAGAACTGTAGTCCTCTACTGCGCCAGAGAAATCTCCACTTTTGTCCTTGCAAGTCGCTCTGTTAAAAAATGCCTGCGGATAATCAGGTTTCAGCTCAATTGCCTTATTATAATCGAGTATTGCGCCAGCGTAATCTTCCAAAATATCTTTAATATACGCCCTATGAAAATACGCCTCAGGATAATTCGAATTTAAATCGATAGCAGACGTATAATCTTCTATGGCACCTTTAAAATTTTCCAATTCGTTTTTTGCATTCGCTCTTACAAAAAAATATTCTGCATTATTAGGATTTAATTTGATAGCCTTGTTCAAATCGGTAATTGCTTCGTCATATTCCCCGGCCATAAATTTTGAATTCGCCTTTTTAAAATATGACAAATCATTTTTTTGCGAATAAACAGATCCGGAAAAAATTAGTATTGAGATTAACAAGAAAAATGGGGAGCTTAAATATTTCATAATTGGGAGATTATATATGCAAATATATTGAAACATCTGACTTAACATGCATGATGAAAATCATAAATAAAAAAATTAAAATTGGGTGATATGGTTATTGGAATTTTTTCTTAATTTTTAAATTTAATTCAGCAATTAAACACTTGAATATCCTGTGATTCAACAATTTGAGATCTTTTTTTCATTTACAAAAATTTGATTCTGAATAATCGCTTAATCCGAATGCATCATAAGAAATAATTTAAACTTATAAATACTCACAAAGCTATCTCCCATTTATTTTCATTAACTTTGCACAATAAATTATAAAAATGGATTTTGTACTAAATACAATCGAAGAAGCTATTGCAGACCTGAAAGCTGGTAAAGTAATTATAGTTGTTGATGATGAAGATCGTGAAAACGAAGGTGATTTTATTACAACAGCAAAAAATGCAACCCCTGAGGTAATCAACTTTATGGCAACTCATGGCCGGGGGTTAATATGTGCTGCTATCACCGAAGAAAGATGTAATGAGTTAGGGTTAGAAATGATGGTTAGTAAAAACACATCACAAAATGAAACGGCTTTTACAGTTTCTATTGATTTACTTGGTTACGGATGTTCCACAGGGATTTCGGCAAGTGATCGTTCAAAAACAATTCAAGCGCTTATTGATCCGAAAACTAAGCCTGAAGAATTTGGAAAACCAGGGCATATCTTCCCATTAAAGGCTAAAACAGGTGGAGTATTGAGAAGAGCGGGGCATACAGAAGCAACTATTGATCTTGCTCGTCTTTCTGGTTCAGCTCCTGCCGGTGCATTGGTAGAAATAATGAATGAGGATGGAACAATGGCCAGACTTCCACAATTAATTGAAGTAGCTAAAAAATTCAATCTGAAAATAATTTCCATTGAAGAATTAATTGCATATCGTATAAAAAACGAAAGTATTATTTCAAGAGATGTTCAAGTTAAAATGCCAACTAAATGGGGCAATTTTGATTTGATCGCTTATCGTCAAACTACAAATGATCAGGAACATTTAGCCTTGGTAAAAGGTACATGGGATAAAGATGAATCTATTCTTGTTAGAGTGCATTCTTCTTGTTTAACTGGCGATGTATTTGGATCATGCCGTTGCGATTGCGGACCACAGCTCCAAAAAGCTATGGAAATAATTGAAAAAGAAGGAAAAGGAGTTATCTTATACATGAACCAGGAAGGTAGAGGAATTGGGCTCCTGAACAAACTTAAAGCATATAAATTACAAGAAGAAGGGCGTGATACAGTGCAAGCCAATGAGGAACTTGGGTTTAAAATGGATGAACGTGATTATGGAGTTGGTGCGCAAATGTTACGCGACCTTGGACTTCGAAAAATAAGATTAATGAGTAATAATCCTAAAAAACGTGCAGGGCTTATTGGTTATGGGTTAGAAATAGTAGAAACAATTCCTATCGAAATTGATTCAAACGAGCATAATAAATTTTATCTACAAACAAAACGTGATAAAATGGGGCATTCGTTAAAACTTGATAAATAATATTTTCTAAAAATAAAAAAAACATCCCACAGTTCTGTGGGATGTTTTTTTTGTTTATTAGTAAATGTTCGGAATATATTTAGTGAATATTATCTAATTTAAATTTATTGACCAGGTATTCCATAGTCTATATTTTTTTTATTCTTTCTGCTTTTTAGATTTTCGAGATAGCGCTTATACAATTCCCCTATGGTGTTAAACTCTTCTCGATAAAAAATACCCACACCCTGAGTATAAGGTCCATTTATGTATATCTGGTTATTATCGTTTGCTTTGTTAAAGGCTTTTATCCTAACCTTTCCATCATCAGTAATTTTATATTCAACATTTACATCACCAACAATAGTATTTGAATTTTGATTTTTACTATTTGTCCCGACATTCCCGTCAATCGTTAATTTATCATTAAACAACTGAGTTGATAGGGCTAATTCAAGCTCATCTTTTGTTATTGCGTCTCCCGGTCGATAATTGACGCCCACGTCAAAATCTTTGGAAATTTTGCTAAGCATATTACTTAACTGATTTGATAACAACTCGCTTGTATTTGATCCGGCCGCAGAACCAGCTGCACCGCCAACAGTACCTCCTCCACCGGCATTTACCAGCTGATAAGGAGTTACAAAACTGTTTAATATTAGAAGTGAGAAAACTTGACGATTCACTTCAGCTTCCGTATTTACATAGCTCAATACAGTTTGTCGTGTAGAAGCGTCTATTGTTGGTAATCCAATATCAAAATTAATTTGTGGTGATAACAGATCACCTGTCATAGAAAGGTTCAGATCCACAGGATATCTATTATTATAAATTTTTGTTGAATCATCCGGAAAAAAAGGCGAAAGTTTTGCTCGTGCTTTATAAGTAGCACTTAAATTAATATCCGCCTTGTATGGAATACCGCTCCATTTAATAGTCCCACCCTTCTGGAGATCAAATTTTTTATTTATGATGTTTTGGAGGGTGAACAAATAATCTCCACTTTCAATTACATAGTCACCAAACATTTTAAAATTCCCTTGAGTATTTATTTCCAATTTAATATCGCCATTTCCTCGACTCTTTATTATATCACCAACCTTTTGATCAAATATCAATTGAACTTCTGCATCAGGTGTTACATCTAATGCTAAATTGAGTTTAAGTCCACCTAATTGAACTTTATAATCATTTTTAAAAACAAGGCTTGAGTCTTTTTTTATGAAGGTTATAAAATTGTTTTGACTTACCTCTGTGGGGCCAGAAAGCGGAATATAAAACTTTGTCATTTCAACATTTGAAAGAACATTTAATTTATCCGATTTATCCTTTGGAGTAATTTTTTCTGTTTTCAAATTCGCATCAATTGAAATATTATCAAGAAACCCGAAAATATTTACAATCCCAGAAACAAAAGCTTTACCGTAGTACAAATTATTATTTATTTCGGTGGTGTTCAGACACATGAATTTTTTTGTATTCATGTCAAAATCGAGCTGAAAGTTTTTGAAATTATCATGATATAATTTCCCGGTCACTACAGCTTTATTGTGGTTTACATCATAGATGACCATATTTTCAACACCGAATGAATTATTATCAATAATAATATCATGTGAAAAATTATACGTTGTATTCAAATAATTAACTGTAATTTTTTTTGCATTCACATTTATGTTTCCTGACAATTTCGGTTTTTTTAGCGATCCATTTATTGAAACATTTCCTGAAAAGAAACCCTTAAAGTCAGAACAGAATTCTTTAACAAACGGCTCAAATAATTGCATTTGCATTGCCTGTAAATCCAGTTTCATATCAATATTATCTTCTTCTTTTTTTGGATAATAATTTCCGGAAAATACAATGTTAGGAACAATGCCTTTTGTAAATGAGCCATGCAGATATAATCCATCTTTCGAATTATCCCAAATACTTTCTACACTACCATTCCCAATTTCATTATTATTAACAAAAAGAGACGTGAATGTATTATCGCTTAAAAACAACATATTTGTATACATGTTGCTAATACTAGATTCACCATTAATAGTTCCTCTAAAATTTAGCCCAGATGAATTGGTGTACAAATTAAGGTTTGCTAAATTAAAATTAGTCAACAGAAGTTTTAATTGATCATTTTTATTTTCCGAAATAATTCCATTTAGAGCAATTGATTGGTTAGAATGCTCTAAAGTAAAATCTTTAATCGTAATACAATTTGAGTCAATCACTACTTCATTAGATTTACTTATATTCCATACAGAATCAGCCATTACAAATTGTGAAGGAAGAACTTTAAATTTAATTAGGCTATTTTTATCAAAATGTAAAAACGCTGAAATATCACCCTTGTATTCTTTTAAAGATTTGTTATCCCAGGTAAGATTTAAATTGACACTATCATTCTCTGTAGAAGTAACAAGATTAAAATTCTTTAACCATGTGCTATCAGTTAAAAACAATTTATCGCATCCTGTATTTAAAACTAATTTATCTGAAGTAGAGGAGTTTATATTCCAATTTTTAATAACGTAATCATATATAGTAAGCTTACTTGAATTACCTTTTAAATTAAAATGATTTTCAGATGAATTAAAGTCTCCCTCGATCAATGTTTTAGGGGCAATCGTTAATTGCGGAATGAATAATCGAGTAACTGCATCTGTTTTTTTAAATAAAAAACTGTATTCAAAATTTTGAGCAAGCGGTATTTTTTGATTCTCCTTTTTAAAATAACTGGGTAAATAATTATTCAATAAATTATTAATACATAAAGAAAGATCAAGTACTCGAAAGGTTCCTTTTACTTTAGCATCACAAAAATCAGAGAATAATTCAATTGATTTCAATCCATTTTTTTGACCCGAAACAAGATTAAATACGCTTAACTTATAGGTTTCTTTGTCCTGCACATATATAGTATTATCAAAATTAATTTGTCCATTTAAATTATCAATATTATTGCCTGTAACATTAATAATTAACTGAGTAGAGAAGTTCGTTTTTTTTGTTGTATTCAAAAAATGTAAGGCTCCTAGGTCTGCTTTATTTATAGTTGTTATAAAATCGAGTGCCGGAAGTTTTTGAGTAAAATCAACATTCCCAATAAAATCAAAATCAATATTTTCATCTTTTACATTTAATTTTCCGTTGAAAATTTTCTGTGCAACATTACCTTCAATTATAATATTATTATAACTGTAATTATTAAAATACAAACTATTAATTGTTCCTTTTAAACTAGCAGCAACATCCTCAAGAGTGAAGCCCGACCCATCAATATCAACATTAGCTGTAACTTTCCCCAACGTATTTGCATTTGCTCCAAAAAATTTACCAAAATCAAAATCTTCCGATTTCAACTTTCCTTTATAAAACTCTTTATCTTTCTCCTGATTATGACTAACGGCAAGATCGGTTGACAATTTCCCAAGTGCAGAAGAAAATTTACCGTACGCATAAAAATCATTATACAAACCAGTAAATGTTCCCTTAAACTTAATGTTCCCTAATTTGGAAATATTGAATGGGATATCCATTGTTTGACGTTTATCAAAAGGCGGAATGGGAATTTGTTTCAAATCATTGTAATTTGTCGATAAACTTTCTACGTTAAGATAAATAAGAGTTTCCTCTATTTTCGGCAAGCCAGTAAGTGTTACATCACCAATAAAATGAGTACTTCCTCCTAAAAATATATCCATATTTTTCCCTCGGAGATCATTAATTTTCCCACTTACTTTACCCGAAACAATTAAATTTTTGTACAGTCCTTTTAACTGAGGCGCAAAAAAGGAAATATCATTCATTTCAATATGCGAATGGTTAAACTCTGCGTTCAGCTTAACTTTATTAATAAAATCAGTAAAATCTAGCCATCTATTGTAAGTAAATGTTAAATCAGTAGCAATGGTGCTTTCGGGTGTTTTAATTTTCAGTTCATCCATTTGAATTCCAACAGGACTAACTTTTACATAACTGCTTAAATTCGAAAGGATAAATCCACTTTTCTCTAAAGCAGATAAATATTCAATTGTTCCAAAAATAGTATCCTCCTGAATTCGAACATCGCTAAAACTTCCGTTGACATTGGTGGTTCTTAGATCGAAATAATTAACCCCTGAAGTTATTAATGTATCATGTTCGCTACGATAAGTAAAATCCGTATTAACAAGTGTCACATTTGAAAATCCGATATCCCAGGGAGAGCTCTTCTTTTTTTTTGTTGTATCCTTAGAACTAAATGCATCAATTAAAAACTGAAGATTCAGATCATCTTCAGATTTATATTTGATCAATTTTGCTTTCGTGTTCAGCAAAACAATATCGTTGAACATCAACTTATGTTTTTCATTATCAAACTCCCCAATACCAAATTTTATCCGTTTGGAATACAATAACGTATCATAATGCAGGTCTTCAATAAAGACATCTTCCAGAACAATTTTCTTAAAAAACTGAATATCAAGACTTCCTATTTCTACTCGTGTATGAAGTTTAGCCGAAAGAACTGTAGCGGCCTTATGAGCCATAAATGTTTGTACACTATGTACTTGAATAAGCAAAAACAACACTATCAATAAAAAGATAAGTATTGAAATAAATCGAAATAATATGTTTGCGAGTTTTTTAATACCTTTGAATTGTTAGAAACGCCTGCTAAATTAGCGATTTAATGAATAAAAGCCAATCAATCATTATTTTGGGTATCGAATCATCTTGTGATGACACAGCTGCTGCTATAATAAAGGATGGCAAATTGCTTGCCAATGTTGTTGCTACACAAAATGTGCATAAATTATATGGAGGTGTTGTTCCCGAATTAGCTTCAAGAGCACATCAACAAAATATCATTCCTGTTGTGGATCAAGCCATAAAACAAGCCGGAATTACAAAAGAAGAAATTTCGGCAATCGCTTTTACCTCTGGTCCTGGATTAATGGGTTCTTTATTAGTAGGTGTTTCCTTTTCGAAAGCATTTGCACTAGGTATGGATATACCTATGATCGAAGTAAATCACATGCAAGGTCATATTCTAGCTCATTTTATTGAAACTTCTGGAACATCAGAAAGTCAAAATTCGGTTCCTTCATTTCCATTATTATGTCTAACTGTATCAGGTGGACATACACAAATTGTTTTGGTGAAAAATCATTTTGACATGACTGTAATTGGTGAAACCATTGATGATGCAGCAGGAGAAGCTTTTGATAAAGCGGCTAAGATTATGGGACTACCCTATCCCGGTGGACCTTTAATTGATAAATATGCAACTGCAGGAAATCCCAAAGCCTTCACGTTTACGAAACCTCAAATTCAGGAACTAAATTTCAGTTTCAGTGGATTAAAAACAGGATTTATGAATTTCATAAATAATGAAACGGCTAAAAACCCTAATTTTGTTGAAGAAAACAAAGCCGACATCTGTGCCTCCATTCAGGCAACTATTATTGAAATATTATTGATCAAACTAAAAAAAGCCGCTAAGCAAACAAATTGCAAACAAATTGCAATTGCAGGAGGTGTATCAGCAAACTCTGGGTTAAGAGCAGCGTTAAAATCACTGGAACAAGAACTGGGGTGGAAAGTTTTTATTCCAAAATTCGAATACTGTACCGATAATGCTGCAATGATAGCAATTACAGGATATTATAAATATTTAAAAAAGGATTTCGTATCACAGGCAATTTCTCCTAAAGCAAGATATGCATTAAAATGAAGATAAATTTTTACACATATTGCCTTATTTTAATGCTTTATTCATTTACTATTACGGCTAGTGAATTTGCTCCTGTAGATACTATTGTTCTGAAAAAATCGATACAATCAAATCTAAAAGAAAAAATTTATAATGCCCCATTAGTTTTAAAAACAAGTCCAACAGCTTTTTTATGGGGGGGCGTTTTTCCGTTCACTTCTGAATACCGTTTTATGGCTGAGATAACAACATCCAGAAAACAATCAGAACAAGTTGCATTTTCAATTCTTGGAAAAAATGTATTTCTCAAAATAATTGAAAAAGCTGCAAAACAACCTACCGATTATGTTTTCAAAGTAAGTGGATGGCGAGTACAATATGCTCATAAATTTTATTTGGTAAATAAGAGGCATCATGCTCCATATGGCTTTTACGTTGCCCCACTATTTTCATACACGAATGCACATATCGCTATCGGACTAAATAGATATTATCGTAAAAGCTATTATGATTTTAGACATTTTAATGCAAATGTGATTGCAGGTGTACAAGCGGGAAGAATTGATAAATTAACGATTGATATTTATGGCGGATTTGGGTATAAAAGCAATAAGGTTTTTTACCACTTTATGAATAACACAATGATTCCTTATGATACCAAAGACTTTGGGAATCTTTATAATACACATTTTAATATGATATTTGGAATAAACCTCGGCTATTCTTTTTGATCAATCAGGCACTAATTCAGAAAACCAAAAACCTTTTGTTGCTGTCGTATCTGAATTTTTTATTTCTAATGCTTTATATATTTTTTCTCCTACCGAAAATTTTATTGTTTTTTTAAAGATTGGACCTTCAAAGCAGAACGTGTGATATTCGCCATTTTCTCCACAAGGGTCAACATTTACAGGCAGGGATTCAATAAAATCAGAATTTATCAACACTCCTACTTGATCTTCATTTAAGAAACCATCATTTACACAACAGGTAATTGTTTTGAATTCTAATTTCAAAAACTCCTGTATCAAATCTTTTGTATCTCTTTTCCATAAAGGAAACTCGGCTGTCAACCCAACTTTAGCCAGGTTATTTTCACGATACGATCGCAGATCTTCCAAAAATATATCTCCGAAAATAATTTTACTTATGCCTTGTTTCTTGTATTCCAAAAGCAAAGCTTCCATCGTATTTTCATATTCGGTGTTAGTGCCTTCGTTCACATACATCTTGATCAACGGCAAGCCTATTGATTCGGCTTGCTTATCCAATAACTCTTCACGCACACCATGCATGGATATCCTTTTGAATTGCTCATTTAAAGTAGTTAGCAAAGCAATTACTTCGTATTTATTTTCTTGCAATACGGTGTATAAAGCCAGAGCAGAGTCTTTCCCTCCGCTCCAGCAAAATATTACTTTTTCTTTTTGTTGCATTTAGTATTACAAACTATAACGTAATGTAAGATAGAATCCTCTTCCACGAGTAGTGTATCCATTTATCTCATGGTATTTTTTATCCAGAACATTTTCAACTCTTAAGGATGCTGTTAAACCTTTGAAAATGTTAGTTCTTAATGAAAGATCTAACAATGTATATTGTTCTACAGCAACAGTCCCCAAAGCCCCATATGGCCCTAAAGTCGGTTCGTAATAAGCATCCCCTCTTGAGCCAACATGTCGAACATCAGCACGTAATGCCAATTGTTTTACAGGCATGTATGTTATCGAAAGATTTGCAGTACTTGGTCTACGCGACAAACCAAGTGTTTCAACATTTTTGTTGGTGACAAAAGCGCCATTATTAAAGATCTGAATTTGATTACCATGAGTTTGTGATGTATCTATATCATTGGGAGCGTATTTTATTTTTCCACTTACCAGACTGATGTTCGCTGATACAATTAACTTTTCAGATAGTACAGAATTAATTCCCAACTCAACACCCTGGGTTGTCATAGTACCAAGGTTAATATACGTATCTCCACGGGAATCATCTCTTCCCCAATTTTGACCTAAAGTATCTATTCCAATATTTTTATCCCACAAATAAACATATTCAATCACATGATCAACTTCTGTATTAAAATAGGCTGCAGAAAGAGTTGTCTTATTTATTTTCTGCTTATAACCGATCTCGAAAGTTTTTGAACTTTCGGGGTTCAATTTTTTATTACCACGTGTTAATCCTGTGTTATATTGTGTATCCCAGGTATAGTATTTTGTTGCGTCATATAATTGATACAATGAAGGAGCATTGTAACCTGTTGCATATGTTGCGTAAATTAAGCCTCCATTTGCAACTTTTAGTGTAGGGTTGATTTCATAAGTAGTATTTGCACCAAACACGTTATGATTACTAATTCTTAATCCACCCGATAGTGCAAATGCTTTCATTTTTTCGGAGATTAATTCTCCACCGATATCAGCATGTAAAAAAACAGATACTGTGCTTGAACTAGGCTTTACAGAATCCAAAGATGTTTTTAGATTCACATACGCTGGCGGAAAACCCCATTGATTATAATACAGGTAACTTGTATTAACCTTCATTTCCTCAGCAAAATGACCACCTCCAAGTACTATACTTAAACCTTTAATGGAATAATTTGCTTGCAGTTCATTGCTCATAAGCTTACCTTCATAAACACCTTTATTGTAGGTTTTATCGAAATCCCCAGCAGTGTTTATTGTTGATGAATCGTCAATCGCAACTCTTTTCATTGTAGAATATCCACCAATATAATTAAGGTTATACTTTTCATTTATCTTATAAGAAGCACCATAAGTATATAAGTTTCTATTGAAATCTACAGTGTAATTATCATCATCTTTATAGGCCGCTTTATCAATATTGGCAAGCTGCTTTGTTTGTTTATATGATGCATATACATCCCACTTTTTATTTTTAAATCCTGTTTTTGCTACCCAATCCAGTTTAGCAAAATCATCGCCCATTTTATTGTGTTTATGAACCGTAGGATTTGTGATTGTATCAACAGTTGCATTTAAGCCTTTTACATTTTCATTTAACACCTCAACACCTGCATAAAAGCCATTTTTAAGCGCATAGCTCAAATACAAGTTTTCGGAAATTTGCGATGTATTTTTGCCAAACGTTCCACCGGTAGCAGAAACATCTACCGACAATCCTGATTTTGATGTTTTTTTCGTAATAATATTTATTACTCCCCCAATTGCAGAAGAGCCATACATAGTACTGTGAGAACCACGAACAATTTCAATCTTATCAATATTTGCCAATGATAACTCGGCAACATCAATAGAATTATTAATAGCTGATGGATCAGTAATCCTTATGCCATCTATCAGAATAACTGTTTGATTACTATTTGCACCTCTCGTAAAAATACTGGATGTCATTCCGGGATTTTGTCCTGTTCCGACAACATACATACCTTCCTGCTGTGAAAGAATTTCTGAAATCGAATTGGCTCCTGATTTTTTAATATCATCAGCTGTAATAACAGTTATACTGCGACCCACATCGTTGATATTTTTTTCACTTCGAGTAGCTGTAACAACCACTTCATCTAATTGTTTGTTTTTTAATGTATCCTGAGCGGAAACATTTAGCGCCAAAACCAAAGTTGCGCATGTTGCATAAAAGAATTTTTCCTTTTTCATTTTTAATGAATTTAAATGATTAATAAAAAGGAATAAAAAGGGAACGGATAGGATTGTTCTAGAATAACCTGTTTCCATTCGTAGCTCTTTACCCGAAAGCGTTGAATTGTGCAAATGGCAGGTCTTCTGACTCGTTCCGTTTTTAACGCCTTCCCATCCTATAGAATCAATAATTTTGATTCAAGACAGTGGCTAAGAATGTTAAAAACAATTAAGAACTTACAGCATCGGGAAATGTCCAGGATTTTCACCTGATTCCCATTTAATCCGGTTTGAAATTTTATCAAACTCTGGAACCAAAAAGCGGACAAATGTAAAAAAATATTTTAATTACATACTTTACAAATTAAAATTGTCAATATTTTATTTTATTTTTAAAAAATGGAAAGTTCAAACACAATTATTTACATAGCTTACAATAAACCTATTGGTATAGTTTGCACTACCGAAAAAGTAAAAGGGAATATTATTGAGGCAATCAATCATAAGGAACGAATACTTCCCATTGGCAGGTTAGATAAAGATTCGGAAGGTTTAATTTTACTGACAAATAATGCCGGGGTAATCAACAAAATAATTCATCCCGAATTTGAACATGAAAAAGAATATGTTGTTACACTAAACCTTCCTTTGCGAAATCAATTTTTAAAGCAAATGGCAGAAGGAGTTAAAATTGAAGATGCAATTACAAAACCATGTTCAATTAAAGCTGAACCAAATACAAAACGTGTTTTTAGAATTATTTTAAAACAAGGATTAAACCGACAAATCAGAAGGATGTGCAGTAAATTTGATTATCAGGTTATAAAATTACAGCGAGTGCGAATAATGAACATTAAACTTGGAAAGTTAAAAACAGGTGAATGGAGATACTTAACAGAAGAAGAAGTGTCGGACCTTTTTTTACAATTATCCTGAAAATAAAAAAACCTACAATTTCTTGTAGGTTTTTTTATTAAAAATTAAATAATTCTAGAAGTGGAAAGTAGCACGTAAAGTTGCTGCTCCAGCTGTGTTAGAACCATGGAAATTAAACATGTTTGATTGGTTGATATCAGTGTCAAAACCAAATTTAGAAGAACCAGCAGTTACTGTTTCAGGTGTACCATAAGTATTAGTACCTGATACAACTTGAGTAGTTTCAGATTTTGATTTTCCTTTACCACTCATTTGGTAACCAATTCCCCAACCATATTCAGCACCGATAGAGATTTTTGGGAAGATAAAATACTCTGCACCAATAAATCCACGAACTCCGATTCCAAATGTCATTCCTGACTTTGTACTCAAAGTACGATTACCATTTGCTGCAACAGATAATGCAGTACCAGTTGTTGCATCCCAAGTAGTTGATGTTGGAGTTGCTGTTTGACCAGCAGCAGTAGGAACAGCAGTGATAACATTACCGTACTTGTACTTTGTACCTGACATTGAAATCCAGATCATTGCGTCTGCACCATAATAACCTTGCAAACGAGTTTTTCCTCTTCTGAATTCTTTACCAACACCAATTCCGATGTTTGTATTTTTTTTAGAAAACTTATCTTCCACTTGTGGAGCTGTTGCAGGGAAAACAACTGCTGAAGTGTTAGCATCATCATTAACTAAATTTTTAAAAGTTTGATTATTAAATCCCAAACGCACTAATACTCTGTAAGCAGATTTTTCATCAATAAATTTTTTACCGATGATTGTTTGGTTGGAATTTAAGAAATTTACTGAAGGAGCAGCATTTCCAGTGTTACCATTGAAGGCATTTCCAACAAATTGGAAAACAGGAGTTGCATCAAAACTGATAGCCCAATCTTCAGCTTCAGGCAAAATTGGTTCACCTTTTTTTGAAGTTAAGTCTTGCGCAAAAGCACCTGATACACCAAATGCTAAAGCAATTACTAATACTGATTTTTTCATAGTTTTTGTTGTTTAGTTTAAAATTGTTTTTAAGTTTAAAATTCAAAATCAACGCTGCAAAGATACGAGTATTTCCAAAAAGTCCTAGTTATTAACAATACTCTTCTTATTAACAAGAAATTGTTAATAACCCTAATCTCCCCATTCTTTATTCTCTAATAAAGGAACAAATTTGAATTCCCCAAATTCAGTTGTTTCAAATCTCTTATCAGCTACCTTCTCAATCAGAGTCATTATTTGAACCTTATCACCTATAGGAATCACCATTTTCCCTCCTACTTTAAGTTGGTCCAATAAAGCTTTTGGAATTTCTGGAGCACCAGCAGTTATTAAAATTTTATCAAATGGAGCAAAAACTGGCAATCCATTATATCCATCACCATAATAAAACTTGGTATCGTATCCGATGGTCGGCAAAAACTTCTTTGTTTTGTCAAACAATTCTTTTTGGCGTTCGATAGTATATACTTTTGCACCCATTTCAAGCAATACACACGTTTGATAGCCTGAACCTGTTCCTATTTCCAACACTTTTTCCCCCTTCTTCAATTCTAACAGTTCGGACTGAAAAGCAACTGTGTGCGGTCGAGAAATTGTTTGGCCTGCGCCAATAGGAAAAGCTTTATCTTCATAAGCATGCTCAATAAAGGAGCTATTTAAAAACAAATGTCTGGGAATTGTCTCTATTGCCCTCAAAACATCAACATCAAAAATCCCTTTTCCTTTCAAAAGCAACGATAATTGTCTTCGCAACCCCTTATGTCTATATGTATCGTTCATTAAACTTATTATTAAGCCACGAAATTAACACATCTATATTGAATAATTAAGAGTATTTTTTCAAGAGTGGATTGTGGAAAAAAGTATTTTTGTCCAAACTTATACAATACATATGATAAAAATTGGAATTCTTGGGGCAGGACATTTAGGTAAAATTCATATTCGCCTATTAAAAGAAATTGAAAAATACCAAGTTATAGGTTTTTACGATACTAATATTGAAGCTGCAAAAGTCGTTTCAAAGGAACTTGGTGTAAAATTTTTCGAATCTTTTGAAGAATTAGTTGAACAAGTTGATGCATTAGATATAGTTACACCTACAATTACACATTTTGATTGTGCATCAAAAGCTATAAAAAAGTCAAAACATGTTTTTATTGAAAAGCCTATAACAAATACCATCGAAGAAGCAAAAATTCTGATTGGCCTTTCAAAAGAAGCAAATGTGAAAGTGCAGGTTGGTCATGTTGAGCGTTTTAATCCGGCTTTTATTGCTGCCAAAGACTATTGCACAAATCCAATGTTTATTGAAACTCACCGTTTGGCACAGTTTAATCCAAGAGGAACAGATGTTTCGGTAGTACTTGATTTAATGATCCATGATATCGATATTATTTTAAGTGTGGTTAAGTCAAATATCAAACGAATTAGCGCAAGTGGAGTTTCTGTAGTAAGCGACACGCCGGATATTGCCAATGCACGCATTGAATTTGACAATGGTTGCGTTGCGAACCTGACTGCCAGCAGAATCTCGATGAAAAACATGCGCAAATCTCGTTTTTTTCAAAAAGACAATTATGTTTCTATTGATTTTTTAGACAAAAAAATTGATGTGATCCGATTAAGCACAGTTGAAGGTGAAGTAGATCCATTAGCTGTAGTTATCGAACTAGGAAACAACAAGGGAGCAAAGCAAATATATTTCGACAATCCAACAATTTTACCGTCCAACGCAATAAAAATGGAACTTGAAACGTTTGCTGATTCAATCATCAGCAATACGGAGCCTTTAGTTACCATAGATGATGGATATAAAGCATTAGATGTAGCGTATAAAATTATCGAAAAAATAAAGGTAACTTCCAATTTTATGGAAGAACCACAAACAGAAAAAAATTAATTGGAATGAAAAACAATTACAAGTTATTTTTTGTGTTAAGTGTTTTTTGTGTTGCAATTTTTTCTTCCTGTGAAATTTATAATCCGGCCGAACCTATTCCTGCCTATATACACATCGATAAAATTACTTTAGCTAAAAATTATTCTGGATTCCCGAACTCTTCAACTGGTGACGAAGGCTCACTTTCAAATAAAATTACTGATGCCTGGGTTTATATTGATGAACAATTAATTGGTTGTTTCGAATTACCCGTTACATTCCCTGTATTATATGAAGGTAGCCATCAAATTAGAATTAGAGCGGGAATAAAAGTTAATGGAATAGCAGCAACTCGAGCACCTTACCCTTTTTATAACGATTATAACCAAACAATTTATTTGGGAAAAGGATCAAAACTTAATTTAACACCAAGTGTAACATATAATTCAAGTACGCATTTTGCAATAATGGAAAATTTTGAATTGGTGGGTAATAATATGGTGAAAACTATTTATTCTGATACCACATTGCAAACGTTAACATACCCTGACCCAAATGTATTTGAAGGAAACAAATCAGGCATAGCCTATTTAGGTGCAAGCGGTCATAAGTTTGAATGTATCTCTGTAGACAGCTTCCTTTTGCCTAAAGGCGGGGCTTCTGTTTTTTTAGAACTAAATTACAAATCAAATTATAGTTTTATTATAGGTGTAAAAGCAATAGGTTCTGTTAGCACATCGCAATTTGCAGCACTTTCTTTTAATCCAAGTACAACCTGGAACAAAGGCTATGTGAATCTTACACCAACAATAACTGGAGCCTATACTGCCAATAGCTACAAAATAACGATTGGAATGATAAACAACATTAATTCTGACAGCCTGGTGCTTTTACTTGACAATATTAAACTTGTCTATTAAATAACAGAGAGATAAGATTTGGATCATGAATAAAAAGTTACAAGTTTTAAAATATCTTTTTTTTGATACCCTAGCAGCCACAATTGCATGGAGCCTATTTTACGTGTATCGTAAATTATATATTGAGTCAGAAAAATTCGGAAAAGCAATTCCGATAGAATTAGATAAAAAGTTTTGGATTGGCTTAATTTTCATTCCGATTTTTTGGATCCTGATATATTACTTAACAGGTATTTATAAAAACATTTATCGTAAATCAAGGTTAAAAGAACTTGGCCAAACATTCATTACTTCTGTTATTGGAGTCTTGATTCTATTCTTTACATTACTTCTTGATGATGAAATTTTTTCTTACAAAAATTATTATCAAACTATAATAGTTTTATTTGGTTTGCATTTTATTCTAACAAGTAGTTTTCGTTTTATTCTTTCGAGTATTACAAATTACAAAATGCATAACCGGATAATTGGCTTTAACACATTGCTAGTTGGCAGCAATGAAAATGCGTTAAGTTTATATACGGAAATGCAAAGCCAAACAAAATCTTCCGGAAATAAATTTGTGGGCTTTGTTCACATTGATAATAAAAATGGGTATTCCCATGAGCTACAGAAAAACTTACCGCATATTGGAGAGTTATCTGATCTGAAAAATATTATAATAAAATACAATATTGAAGAAGTTATTATTGCAATTGAATCATTCGAACATGAAAATATCGGTAAAATAATAAATGAGTTAGATTACCAAGGGATTATTATTAAAGTAATCCCAGACATGTATGATATACTTTCCGGATCAGTAAAAATGACTTCAATTTTTGGTGCACCTTTGATTGAAATTTCCCGCGAAATTATGCCTTCATGGGAACAATCACTAAAACGAATATTAGATGTATCGGTTTCTCTTGTCGTTCTTACACTTTTCAGTTGGCTATATTTGTTACTGGCTATTGCGGTAAAACTTGGTTCTAAAGGTTCCATATTTTATAGCCATGAGCGGATCGGTTGGCATGGCAAACCTTTTTTTATTCATAAATTTCGTTCGATGTATGTTGGTTCAGAAAAACAAGGCCCTGCATTATCAAGCAAAAACGATTCACGAATTACCCCTTTAGGAAGGTTTTTAAGAAAAGTTCGTTTAGATGAAATCCCTCAATTTTATAATGTTTTAATCGGTGAAATGTCAATTGTTGGACCTCGCCCAGAGCGCCAATACTTTATTGATCAAATTGTAAAAAAAGCACCGCATTATAAACACTTACACAAAGTCAGACCAGGCATTACCTCTTGGGGACAAGTAAAATATGGGTATGCCGAAAATGTTGACGAAATGGTTGATAGACTTAAATATGATATCATATACATTGAAAACATGTCTTTAGCTGTCGATTTTAAAATATTGATCTATACTATTCTTATTGTTATTCAAGGAAGAGGGAAATAAAATAATTGTTCCGGCTACAATTTAAAGTTCCAAATTCAAATCCTTATCTTAATCAGTTTTTTAATAAAAGATTTTCTCTATTTTTAGCGAGTTTTAAAATCGTTAAACTTTCTAAATTAAACTTATAGTATGAAAAACATAGCAGTAATCGGATCAGGAACAATGGGAAATGGGATTGCCCATACCTTCGCTCAACAAGGCTATAATGTAGCACTTATTGACATTTCACAACCCGCGCTAGATAAAGCACTGGCAACAATTTCAAAAAACCTTGATCGTATTGTTGCAAAAGGAGCAATTACCGAAGCAGATAAAATACAAACACTTAAAAACATTACAACATACACAGTGATGGCTGAAGGTGTACAAAATGCTGACCTTGTTGTTGAAGCTGCGACTGAAAATGTAGAAATAAAACTTAATATTTTTCGTGAATTAGATAAAATTTGCCCACCTAATACAATATTGGCAAGCAACACCTCTTCTATTTCTATAACTAAAATAGGAGCTGTTACGAAACGAGCAGACAAAGTAATTGGCATGCATTTTATGAATCCGGTTCCTGTTATGAAGCTTGTAGAGGTAATTAGAGGTTATTCAACTTCGGATGCAGTTATGAATCTGGTGATGGAAACAAGTAAAAAATTAAATAAAATTCCCGTGGAGGTAAATGACTATCCAGGTTTTGTTGCCAATAAAATATTAATGCCTATGATAAATGAAGCAATTATTACGCTTCATGAAGGAACTGCAGGAGTAGAAGAGATTGATACTGTTATGAAATTAGGAATGGCACACCCAATGGGACCGTTGCAATTAGCCGACTTTATTGGTTTGGATGTTTGTTTATCAATTTTAAGAGTTTTACAAGATGGTTATGGAAATCCAAAATATGCACCTTGCCCATTATTAGTAAATATGGTAACTGCAGGGCATTTAGGTTTTAAATCAGGAAAAGGATTTTATGCTTATACAGCTGGATCAAAAGAGTTAGTTGTAGCGGATATGTTTAAAAAGAAAGAATTGGCTTAAAAAAATAAATAATTACCATAACGAGATTCTCATCTCTTTATGGTAATTATTTCATCCTAACAATTTTCTTTGTTATCGTTATATCTCCTGAATGAATCTTTATGAAATATACACCAGTTGTAATTTCAGAAAAATTTAAATTTATTTTCCCCTTAAAAACGTTCTGATTTATTGGTTCGATAACCTTTTGCCCCAAAGCA
>CAIXIP010000038.1 GCA_903919535.1 uncultured Bacteroidota bacterium
CTATGATAAAGACCAAGAAATAAATACAATAGCACGCAAGGCAGGATGTAAACAGGTGCTTCCTTATCACGGCAAACTGATCGGCAAAACCATCAGAAAAAATATAAAATGTATCACCAGCATTTAATTTTTTTTCATGACATTCATAATCTGGGTTAAGATTGTTTGTAAAACGATAGCCTATTGCATTTTTTGTTCCCAGAATTTCTTCAATTTCTGTTTCCCCTTTTCTAATTATCCATAATGGTCTGTTTGCACCTGAAAATTTAAGAATATTATTTTCTGTATCAATATTGCAAAGTGCCACATCCATTCCTTCAGAACTTTCATGGTCAACAGTTGATAACGCTGTTCGCATTCTTTTGTTAAGTTTTTTTAATATGTCACAAGGGTCCTTAGTCCTACGGAATAAATAATTTATTTTTTCAATTCCAATCATACTCATCATTGCTCCTGGCACTCCATGTCCTGTACAATCTGCAACTGCCAATAATGATGATTTTTCATCTTTTCTGAAAAAGTAAAAATCGCCACTCACTGTATCTTTTGGTTTAAATAAAATAAACGAATCAGGAGCTATTTTGCTCAATAAAGTTTTGTCTGGCAGAATTGAATTTTGGATTCTTTTGGCGCAATCTATACTATCTTTAATTTCACGATGCGCTATTTCTAATTTTCTATGTAACAGTTCAATCTTTTTTTTATTTAATAAATTGTCTATTGCCGATGGTAGACGAAGCAGATTATCTTTTAGTATATAATCGTCCAGGCCTTCTTTAGCATATTGTGTTAAAATATTTTCCGGTACTGTCCCAGTAACTAAAATAAAAGGAATACCACTTTTTTGTTTCTTTGATTTTAATAATCGAAATGCATCCATTCCCGTGAATTGCGGTAACGAATGATCTGCAATTATGATGTCATAGTTATTTAATTCTAATGCTTCTACAAATGAATCTTTTGTCCAAACGCGTAAATACGTGAAGTTAATTTTCTCTTTACGAAGAAACAATACAAGTAAATCAGCATCTACTGCACTATCCTCCACCAACAATATATTCAACACATCAATCATACTTTTTGTTTTTCAAAATCAAAATCTGCAAAATATTTAAAACGATGCGTTCTCTATAAATGATGTGGTGGCTGATTTGAAATCATCCAATAAAAACTTAAATCCTTTATTGCTTGAAAAAAATTATCGCTATCAACCGGCTTAACAATATAGCTGTTTGCACCAAGTTCATAGCATCGTTTAATATCTGGGTCTTCTTTTGATGAGGTAAGTATTACTACCGGAATGGATTTAAACAGGGGATCGCTTTTTACTTTTTCAAGTACTTCCATACCTGATACTTTTGGCATTTTTAAATCCAGTAAAATAACTTTTAAGTGGTCATTTATACTGCGTCCAGTATAAACTCCTTTACAATATAAAAAATCAAGGGCTTCAGCTCCATCTTTCACATGATGGAGTTTATTGGCTAACCCTCCTTTTTTTAGAGCTCGGATGGTTAATGTTGCATCATCCATACTGTCCTCAACAAATAAAATTTCGATGTCGCTAAAGTTCATAGTTATTTAGTTTTAATTTTAATTTTCGGTAAGCTAAAGTAAAATGTAGAGCCTTCATTTATTTTTGATTCTGCCCATACTGTTCCATTGTGACGGCTAATTACCTTTTGCACAATTGCTAAGCCTATGCCTGTGCCTTCAAATTCTTCTTTGGAATGTAAACGCTGAAATACTCCAAATAATTTATTATAGTATTGCATATCAAATCCAACTCCGTTGTCTTTAATAAAATAAACTGTTTGTCCATTTTTTTGGAAGGATGAAATTTCAATTTTTTGATTTGGTTTGTGTTGTGAATATTTTACAGCGTTTGAAATTAAATTGACCCATACTTGTTTTATTAGTGTTGGTTGTCCTATTGCCGATGGGAGATTAAGAATTTGAATATCAATTTTTTCTGCATCATTTTTTAATTGTTCAAAAACTACTGTTTTAACCAAGCTATTCATATCAATTTCGGAAACCACCATTTCTGACCTACCTAATCTTGAAAATGCGAGTAAATCATCAATTAGATTACCCATTGTTTTTGAACTTTGTAACATGGATTTTAAAAAACCGTTTCCGTCAGCATCTATTACATCTTTGTAATCTTCAATTAAAATAGTTGCATATCCACCTATTGCTCTCAAAGGAGCCCTTAAATCATGCGATACTGAATATGAAAATGCTTCTAATTCGCGATTTACTGCCAACAATTTTTCTTCAGACTTTTTAATTGCATTAATATCCATTGAAACAGAAACGACACATGGAATATTTTCTACCTCCATCATAATTATGGAAGCAGATGTCCATATTAACGTACCATTTTTGGTTCGTACCTGCATCTCATAATTTTTTACAATTTGATTTTCTTGAATTAGCTTCGCAATTGCTTCAACATCGCTAGTTTCAACAATCAAATTTAGGTCGTTTTCAGATTTGCCAATTATTTCATCAGCAGAAGAATAACCTAATAAGTCCACAAAGCTATTATTGACTTTTATAATTTTATGGTCACTAATACGAACTAGTGATATGCAGGCAGGGTTATGTTCAAATAAAGTGCTAAATAAGTTATTTGATTTTTTCAGTTCATCAGTAAGTTTATTTTTTTGCTGCTGAATTTTCAAAATTGCAAAACCAACAAGGATAAGAAAAAGAATTACTAAAATAAGCACACCAACAATTAACTTTAAATTTGTATCACTGTCAATGTTATCGTGTTTTCTTTGTGCAAGCAAGGCCAGTTGACGTGAGTTTATTTCTTGAATTACATTTTTTATTTTGTCTGAAAGCTTTTTTCCCTCTAGCGTAATTTTTATTTTTTGTTCTATCGTTAAGTTATTTTGTTTGTGATTGATGATAGAATTTTTAGTGTCTGCAATTCTTAATATGATTAACCGTTGTAATTCATCGGCTTTCCCATCAGTATCCCTATCTTCAGTAACCATTTTAAGTAACAACAATTTACTCTCAATATTTTTTATACTATTTTCGTAAGGTTTTAAAAAAGAATCACTATCAACAAGTAGAAATCCTCTAATGCTCGATTCAATGCTTATTACATCTATTAAAACATCTTCGTTCAGATTTATGATTGTATAAGTTTCTTCCACTAAGTTTTTTGTTTCATCTAATGTTTTAATGTTACTCAACACTAAAAAAAATACAGCAATAAGAAATGCAGACAGCATAACAAACAAGAAGGGAATGAAATTTTCGAGTATACGTTTCATGAAAAATAGCTAGAGTGAACAATTTTTATTTATTCGTATAGCCATTTTGGGTACGGATTTTTATCATTTACGGTCACTCGCGTGCGCGAAACGTGACATTTCGTATACCAAAACTGATAAGCGCTGGTTTCTAAGCAGTTAGCGTTTGTTAAGAAAACCCTGTTTTCCATAAAATGGAATATATTTCCATAAAATGGAATATATTTATGGGGTGCTATACAGGTTTTTTAGCTTGCAAATTAAATTGAAAGGGGCAAATTGAAAGCTCAATAATTTGTTAAAAAAATTGCAATAGAAATCAAATCTGCTGTATTAACATATGATTATTTTCAAATTTTTTCGCGTAAAATACAATTACGTTATTATAACCGAATTTTAATATTTCTGAGGCACAATATTTTGTTCTTGCTTTGGAGGCCTTACATAATGCTCATCAGCTATTCTTGGAATAAGCTTAAATGATTTTGGAGTAAGGTCTTTATATGGTATAAGTGATAAAAGATGACTAATACAATTTAATCTGGCTCTCCGTTTATCATCCGCTTCAACCACGTACCAGGGAGATTGTTTGGTATCCGTATATGCAAACATATTATCTTTTGCATGAGAAAATTCAACCCATTTGCTTCTAGATTCTATATCCATCGGACTAATTTTCCAACGCTTCACAGGATTTTCAATTCGTTCCTGAAAACGCTTTTCCTGTTCTTTATTACTTACCGAAAACCAATATTTTATCAAAATAACTCCAGACCGAATGAGCATTTTTTCAAATTCAGGACAAGAGCGTAAAAACTCTTCATACTCATCTTTATTACAAAAGCCCATTACATGCTCTACTCCCGCTCTATTGTACCAACTTCTATCGAACAGCATCATTTCTCCTCCTGACGGTAATTCAGAAACATAACGTTGAAAATACCACTGCTGTTTCTCTTTTTCGGTAGGAACACCAAGAGCTACAACTTTACAAATACGAGGATTCATAAATTGTTCGATTGTTTTAATTACACCACCTTTACCTGCTGCATCTCGCCCTTCAAAAAGAACAACGACTTTTAATTTCTTCTGCTTCACCCACTCCTGTAGCTTAACCAGCTCTATTCCCAACTTGTTAAGATGCTTTTCATAATCTGCATTTTTTAATTTTTCAGCATAACTAACTGTAATATCGCCTTGAGCTGACATTTTCCCAGTTTTTACAGGTTTATCTTTTGCAATTATTTTTGAATTCTTCATGGTGATTTATTTATTATTGCTTTGAAAGTATCAGTATTTTTAAAACATTGAAATTCATCTGCTTCTAGTTTGTTAAAATAGATTCAGCCATTAATTTTTCCAACTGCTTTTGTTTTCCGGGTCCACGGAGTTCTCGTGATGTTTTAGTAAAATAGGTATGTTTCTTTAAAAAAGCTACCTGCAATTTGTTCCATTTATTTCGATCCAGTGATTTCCCATGGGCATTTAATTCATTAAATAATGTTTTCGCGATAAGAGAAAAATCAGCTCTTCCAAAATAATCGAGGTCGGCATCTGCTAGTATTTCTTCTAATTTATTTTTAGGCAATTGGGGTGTATGTGTAGCCATGATCATTCCACAAATTATTTCAATTTCTTCTTTTGAATAATTAAATTCAGGAAGATGTTGTTTGGCTAATTTGCACCCTACAATTTCATTCTCATCGTATTTTTTTATAAACCCTGAATCATGAAATAAAGCTGCAACTTTTATCAACTCTGTATTAAGTTCATCTATATTTTCTTTTAATGCAATACCTGCAGCTACATCACAAACATCTTTTGTATGATGTAAACCGTGATAATAAAGATCTTTAGGCAATTCACTTTTTAATTTTTTTATAATAAAATGTTTCACTTTTTTGAAACGTTCTGATTCTTTTTCTACCTCCACTAAATACATTTTCATCTTCCCTTTCCCTTTTGCTTCTTTCTTTCCTCTATACTCACAATGAAAATATTCTTTTATTTTCTGAAATGTTTTTTCTGAAATATTGACTTTCCCCGTTATTCCGCTACTTTCCATCCGCGATGCAATATTCACTGTATCCCCCCAAACATCGTATGTAAATTTTTTTGTTCCAAGCACTCCGGCTACTAATGGTCCAGAATGAATTCCTACACGCATTTCCCAAGAAAACTCTGATTTCGCTTTTCGCTTTTCAAGAAAGTGAATCATATCCAAAGCCGCCCTTACACATTGTATCGCATGAAATCCTGATTCTTTTGGTAAACCACAAACAGCCATGTAAGAATCACCAATTGTTTTAATTTTTTCAATGCTATGTTTTTCAGTAATAAAATCGAACGCTTGAAATATTTCGTTTAATTCATTTACTAATTTTTGCGCTGAAACTTTTGCAGACGTTAATGTAAACCCTTTAAAATCAGTAAACAGCACAGTAGCCTCCTTATGGCGCATCGGTGTTATTGAACCCTTATGTTTTAATTCATCCGCCAACTCTTCAGGAAGAATATTATATAATAATCGTTCTGATTCTTCTTTTTCTGCTCTTAATTCTTTGGTGCGTTCTCTTACAATTCCTTCCAGAATTTCATTTTGTTTCTCCATCATTTCTCTCCTCTCCTTTTCCTGCCTCAAAACATCTTGTGCTAATCGTTGCTTCTCTATCGCTGTTACTGCAATATTAGTAAGCAATTGCAAAAAATTAAGATGTTTGATCAACTTACTTACTGTTCGCTCATCATTATTATTATCAGCCAGAAGCAAATATGCTAAAGGTTTTTTTTCCTGATAAACAGGTATCACAATATCAAAATTTGCTAAAACATTTTTTTGTTGCGTATTCACAGAAGTAATTTCCTTCATATGAATCAAATCCCTTTCCAAATTGATCTTACTCAAATCACTTTTACTAAATCCATAATTAAGCAAACATTTCCATGTTGTGTGATAACTGTAAAGAGCCAGTTTTTCAATCTGTAATTGATCTTTTACAAAGTATTTAAATTTTTCAATTAAAGCAGTTGTTGAAAAATGGCTATTGATTGAATTTGAAATATCTAAAAGTGCTTCAAACTGCAATTCTTTGGTGTGAACCTTTGCTTGCAAGTGTTCAATTTTTTTAGTGGAAATGTTTTTAGTTTCAAGTTTTGCCATAAAATATTATGTAATACGAATTAAAATTAAAAAGCACAAACTACAAAAGCCTAATTCTCCTGAAGAGCTTTCAATTCAATGTCACTCAGACGTAATCGGTTTGAAATAACAAAAGCTAGTTTTTCAAAAAACTGTCCGGCAATTTCAGGATGCTGTATAGTTACTTCATCAAATTTTTTGCGTGACAACACATACAAATCTACGTCATCACTAGCCAGCGCATTTGCCGACCTTTTACGTTTATCCAAAAATGCCATATCACCAAAAAAACTGCCTTTCGAAATTGTAACAAGATGATGAGACCCTCCACCAGAAAGAGGCAAAATGATTTTTACATTTCCTTTTCTAACAAAATATATTTCATCTCCTTCTTCATTAATATTAAAGATAGTATCGTTTTTTTTATATCTTTTTTCTGTTAAACAGGAAGCAATTGTATTTAGGGCTTTTTCAGGAATATCAAAAAAGAGTTCGATTTCTTTTAGATCAAGTATTCGATTATCATCATTTACCTTTTCATCAAGTAATATTTCGTCTTCTACCCATTCCAAAGCAAAATCGAGGTCATCGAAAAACTTCAAATGTTCTGTTTCAGTTAATCCAAGATGTTCAATGTATTCCTTTACATTTTGTCCGGAAGGTAAATTCATTGGAATAGAAGTAAAAATTAAATATCCTTTCTGTTCTTTTATTCTTCCTAGAATTTGTTTGATACGATTGGCTGCGGTATAATCAACTGATTGAACCCTTCTCATATCTAACAACACGTATTTGCAGTCAGCTAAAAACGGTTCGATTTCACTAAGCAATTGATCCGCTGTTCCAAAAAATAGTTGCCCTTGTAATTCTACAACAATTGTATGTTTTCCTTTTTCGTCAAGAATTTCACGTTCGGATATGACTCTGCTTTTTTTGGAAGATAGTTGATTGCCAAATACTTTTCTTCGAATAACAGAAGTGCGCATTTGCTCCCTTAAAAAAAGAATGATAGCTAGAAGAATTCCAACTCCAGCAGCAGCAATTAAACTCATCGTCACTGCAGAAATAATTACACCAATCATAACACAAAAATCAAATACTGTTGATTTGTGTTTCAATAATGAAACAGCATGGAAATCTATCATACGAATTGCTACAACAATTAATATTCCTGCTAAAGTTGAAATAGGAATCCAAGCAACTAATTTTCCAAACAAAAGCAAAACAAGTATAGCCGTAAACCCAAAAACGAGTCCCGATTTTTTTGTTTTCCCACCGCTACTTAAATTTACCAGAGTTGCACCCATTGTTCCCGCACCCGGAATTCCACAAAGCAAAGCCGAACCAATATTTCCCATTCCCTGACCAACTAACTCCTTGTTTGAATTGTGTCTTGTATAAGTTATCGCGTCAAGTACCACACATGTTTTTAATGTATCGATAGAAAGCAAAACTGATAATGTTAAAACCGGAATAAGTATAATACCAATATGCGAAAGATCGATTGATGAAGCCATTATCCATTGATGCGAAAAAACTGTTCCCAAGTCGGAAATTGAAGCTGAAATCGGACCAATAATAAATGGATTGTTTTCCATGCTAAGTAACGCTGGATTTATAAAAGATATGGTAAAATAGCAGGCTACTCCCGCAATGAGTGCAATAATTGCAGCAGGAATTGATTTAATTATTTTCGGAGATATAAACATAACAGTAATAGTGACTAAACCTACAGTAATGCTTTCCCATTTCCAGTCATTTACCATGTGCAAACCTTGCCATAGCTTTATATCTTTAGGAAGACCTAGTAATTTTGGAAGTTGCCCGGTAAAAATTAAAACTCCTACACCACTCAAATAACCTGCAACAACAGGGTAAGGAATATATTTAATAAATGTTCCACCTCCAATTTTCCCAAGAATTATTTGAACAATCCCAACACAAAGGCCAACAAGCATTATATATACAGGAATAAGATCAATAGGTATGGCTCCTTTACTTACTAATTCGGTTACAAAAACGGCTAAAACGGCTGCTGCAGGAGCGCATGGTGCTGATATTAATCGTTTGGTACCACCAAAAATCGAAGCCAACAGTCCGATAGCAATTGTTCCCATGATTCCGCCAACGGCTGCTCTTCCAGAAAATGCTGTTCCTAAGGGAGCATAAATAATTAAACCAAATGCAATAGCAGAAGGAAGAGCTACTAACATGGCAGCCGTGCCGCCAAAAAAATCACCAATAAGGTTTCCGTTTGATACTTTTTTTTCAGGTTTAGTAGTATTCATTTGTGATCAGTTTTAAGTTTTAAACTGAGAGGTAATAAACAAATACAAGCTATTGTGGTTTCCTGTATTTTATTTAGATGTTGACCTTATATTTTTCAACATACCAAAGATAGAATATGAATGTTAACTTCAAAATAAAATTGAATTATTTTATTCCGAAAAATAAAAAATTATCCTACATTTGAAGTAGTCATTAAATGAATAAAGCTCTTTCTAGGTTTCAGCTAATACGCAAACCATTTTTTGTTTTCTATATTTTTCTAATAAGCATCCGACAAAATGAAAACAGTTTTAAAAACAAGTCTATTTCTGATTACCATCCTTTTGTTTAATGGTTGTAAAAGGGATACTGACCTTATACCCGAAAAAGCTGATAATGGGGTTACGTTGAACTTAAAAATAAACTACAAAGTTGATGGCGCAGCTTTAATTTTCGACTCCATTTTATACACCAATACAGCAGGGAATAATTATGAAGTGAGTCGTTTAGAATATTATATTTCGAATATTACATTCCATTCTACTTCAGGAAAAGATTTTTCTCCTAAAGACATATTTTATGTAAATGCTCAAATGCCCTTAACTAATAACATTTCACTTGATAGCATTCCTAAAGGCTCCTATAATTATATAACATTTAATATAGGGATAGACACAGCACATAATATTTCTTTCAGTTTACCAAACACAAACGAAAATATTAATATGGCTTGGCCTAATCCCTTAGGAGGCGGTTATCACTTTATGAAGTTCGAAGGATATTATTTGGATCTTGCTGCTAAAACAGGCTTTACCGTTCACATGGGTCAAAACTGCAGTTTGGTATACTGCATCATTAATACTCCATTTATTGTTTCTTCATCCACTTCTGAAATTAAACTTTCAATGAATTTAAATGAATGGTTTCGCTCACCAATCATCTATGATTTTAACATCGATGGAAATGCAACCATGTTTGACAAACAGGCTCGAGGTAAAATTGCAGCAAACGGAATAGACGTTTTTTCAATGGAATAATGTTTTGTTGAAATCTAATTGAATAAAAAATAAAAACATACAAAATGAAATCATTAAAATATTCTATCATTTTTGGTTTTGCATTAATCATTGCATTAGTGGCATCTTGTAAGAAAAAAGAATCAGATGAAACTCCTGCACCTTCGCCAGAAGCATTAACTCCTTATAACTTATATTGTCCGCCATACTTTCCTCAATTAGTAATTCCTGCTGATAATCAATTATCAGTTGAAGGGGTTGAATTAGGAAGAAAATTATATTACGATTCTATTATTTCGAATGACGGTCGTGCTTGCGCAAACTGCCATACCCAGCAATATGCTTTTACAAATCCAGTACCAAATTCATTAGCTCATATGAATTTAGCATGGAACAATAAATTTTTATGGAATGGTCTTGTTGAAGGGAAATTGGAAGACATTATGGCTTTTGAAGTAAATGTATTTTTCATGACAAATACTACAAAGCTTAACAATAGTGCAACCTACCCAGCATTATTTAAAAAAGTTTTTAACTCTACACCTATTACAACAAAACAAGTAGCTTATGCATTAGCTCAATTCGTTAGGACGCAAGCAAGCACTAATTCAAAATTTGATAAATATTTACGCTATGAGACTACACTGACTTCATCTGAAATGAATGGTTTTGTTTTGTACAATTCGGAAAAAGGAGATTGCTTTCATTGCCATAGCCTTGGACTATTTAATGACAATGCATATCACAACAATGGAATTGATTCGGCATTTGTAGGTGTTAATCGAGGAAGATATAATGTCACAGGAAATGCTAATGATATGGGAAAATGGAAAACACCAACATTACGTAATGTTGAATTAACAGCTCCATACATGCATGATGGTCGTTTTGCAACATTGGAAGATGTTATCGAACATTATAACTCCGGGGTCAAACAATCTTCAACATTAGATCCAATTTTTTCTAAACCAACCCACCTGTTTGGATTGCAATTGACAACTCAGCAAAAAGCTGATTTGGTGGCATTCCTAAAAACATTAACTGACACAACTTTTATAAATAACCCAGCCTTATCTCATCCATAAAGACAAAACGGAGTTCATTTCTTTTATTATAAGAAATATTTTGCACCCATTTACCATTAACTGATGGGATTTTCCATCCTTTATTCAATCATAATGACGATAGTCATATTTCCAATTAAAAAATAAATCCTACCTTTGGAAAAAAAATAGGGGCGCCTTTTTTTTTACCCTATTTTAATTAAAGACCTTTTTGTCTTTTATTATTTATAAATAAAAATACTAAAACAATTAAAATCATTAAAACATGGAAACGTTAACCATTCTAGATGTTACGATCATCGAACCCCGATTAAAACATCCAACAATTTTTGAAAACTTTGACAAACTTGCTCCAGGTGAAGCATTTGTTATTCACAACGACCACGATCCTAAACCACTTTATTATCAATTATTGGCCGAACGTGGGAATGTTTTTACATGGGAATATAAAGAAGAAGGTCCTGAATTTTGGAAAGTAAAAATTGCAAAATTAAATACTGGTGAAAAGGAACCTACAATCGGTGACTTAGTAACAAGCGACTTTCGTAAGGCGGAAGTATTTAAAAAATTCGGACTAGACTTTTGTTGTGGTGGAAAAAAAACATTGACTAAGGCATGTAAAGAAAAAGGCTTAGATGTGGTTCAGATAGAAAAAGAATTGCGTGAAATTGATAACATGTCCATTAATTCATCACATGATTACAACAATTGGGATATTGGATTTTTAGCTGAATATATTTTAAACACTCACCATAAATATGTTAAACAAGCTATTCCAGTTATTTATGAATATACTCAGAAGGTAGCAAAAGTTCATGGAGCGAATCATCCGGAAGCAATTCAAATTGCAGAAAGATTTTTAGTAATTGCGGATGAACTTAATCGTCACCTTTGCAAAGAAGAAGATCTTCTGTTCCCTTATATCAAACATTTGTTAGAGGCTAAAAATAATGGAATGAAAATAGAACCCGCTTCATTTGGGACTGTCGACAATCCAATCAATTTAATGGAAGAAGAACATGAAATTGTTGGCGAATTATTTCATAACATAAGTGAATTAAGTTTTAATTATACTCCACCGGTTGATGCATGTACAACTTATAAATTGTCATATGCAAAATTGAAAGAATTTGAAGATGATCTTCATCAGCACATTCACCTTGAAAACAATATACTTTTTCCTAAAGCTGTGAAATTAGAAAAAGAACTTTTATAAAATAGTTAAACCCCGAAGTCGCGAAGACGAAAAGAATATTAAAATTATTCGTCTCCGCACTTAGATGGTAAAATCTTAGAATTTTTTAATAAAATGGAAACAACACTACCAGAATTTTACTGCAATCTTACAAAAGATAAAACAGTTGAATTAGATGTAAGAAAAAATCTTTCAGAAGGGAACGATCCTTTTCATGTTATCATGGACGGAATTTCCAAATTACCTGATGGATCAACGTTAAAGCTAATCACAACATTTGAACCTAAACCTCTTATTAGCATTCTTCGTCAAAAAGGATATGCTACACATGTTGTTTATGAAGAAGGAACAGAATTAGTATTCACCTTTTTCAAAAAAGAAAGCGCGGAAAATAACTCATTGAAAACGGACGTTAATGCAAATCCATCAAAAAAAGAACAAATTGAAGAACTTTTAAAAAGTTATGGAAACAACATTAAAACTTTAGATGTTCGCGATCTCGAAATGCCATTGCCAATGGTAACAATTTTAAAAGAATTAGAACATCTCGCAAAAGATGTTTTACTTTACGTGAATCACAAAAAAGTTCCTGAATTCCTTTTGCCTGAGCTTCAAGAACGAGGTTATAAATGGCTGATTGAAGAAATCGAAGAAGGAAATATTAAATTACTAATTTATAAATTAGTCAGATAAAATGCAATTAGCCACTAAAAAAGCCCCTCCAGCAAACATCGTGTTACCACACTATGCCTTTGCTTCAGTGGCATTTTTAGTATTGACAATCTTACTATTCTTTTCAGCTGATTCATTTGTTGGACATTATTTTAACCCGAAACTACTCACACTAACTCACATTGCAGTATTGGGCTGGGGTACAATGATAATTTTTGGTTCCTTATACCAATTATTACCTGTTATATTAAATAGCGAATTGTACAGTAATCTTTTTGCAAGACTGACATTCTATTTTTGGGGACTTGGATTAATTATACTCGCATTTTCTTTTTGGACATTCTCCATTGGTTTCACAATTCAATTAGCATCTATTTTATTATTTGTAGCTGCAACTTTGTTTTTAATTAATATTATCGTCACAGCACTAAAAGCGGAGAAACTAAATATCCAATCCGAATTTATTGTTACGGCTGCACTTTGGTTTTGGATAACTGTCGCAATTGGAATACTGATGGCTTTTAATTTAACCTATGCATTTTTACCGAAAGAACATTTATTTTATTTGAAATTACATGCACATGTCGGAGTTGCTGGTTGGTTTCTTCTTTTAATAATGGGTGCCGGTTCAAAATTATTGCCAATGTTTTTATTATCCACAAGCGTGAACGAAAAAAAACTAACCACTGCGTATTACTTATTGAATGCCGGAATCATTGGCTTTTTAGTCGATTCATTATTTTTTAATGGAATTTCAAGAGCAATAATTTATTTAATAATTGTACTTGCCGGAATAATTTTCTTTATTTCATTTATTTACGAAGCATATAAAAATAGAGCACGTAAAGATTTAGACATCGGAATGAAACAAACATTCTATGCTTTTATTATTATTTCAATTTGTATGATTAGCAGTGTTTTAAACAATGTAACTATTTTAAAATCTGAGGCATTTTCTCAACAGGTAACATTAATATTTGGAGTTAGTATTTTTATTGGATTTATTAGTTTGTTGATCATGGGACAAACATTAAAAACACTTCCATTCATTGTTTGGCTAAACAAATATCAAAAAATTGCAGGGAAAGGAAAAACGCCATTACCTAAGGATTTGTACTCAGAAAAAATCGCAAATTGGCAATTACGTATTTTTATTGTCGGCTTTATTTTACTTCTTGTTGGAATTTTAGTTTCAACTGTTATCTTTATTAAAATTGCTTCATTATTATTAATTGTAACAGCGTTATTATATAATTTTAATGTATTAAAAATGCTTTTACACAAAACCTCTGTACAACCGTTTCCAAAAAACAATTAACATGCAAGTATATAACGAAGAAAACAAAATTGAAATAGCAGTATACGATTCACTTAAACGTGTTATGGATCCTGAATTAGGAATAAACATTGTAGATCTTGGATTGATATACAAGATTAGCTATACGGATGAAAATGGAATTCATATTACGATGACATTGTCAACAAAAGGTTGTCCGATGAGTGATGTAATAATGGACCAAATGGATAGTGTATTAAGCGAGCAATTTCCTGAAGTGAAACATCATCTTGAATTAACCTGGGAGCCAGTTTGGAATACAAGTTTTGTTACCCCAGAAGGTAAAAAAGCATTAGGCTTAACTTTTTAATTTATAGAAACATGTTTTCAAAAGCCTGTGAATACGCCTTAAGAGCAATCCTTTATTTATCACTCAACAGTAGTGAAGATAGAAAATTGGGCATCAAGGAAATTTCTGAAGAGCTAAATTTGCCCAGTCCTTTTCTTGGAAAAATTTTGCAAAATCTTGTACGTCATAAAATATTAGATTCTACAAAAGGACCTAATGGTGGATTTTATTTCAAGAAAAATTCTAAAAAAGTACCTATTATAAAAATTGTAGAAATTATTGATGGATTAGAATTTTTCGAAAAATGCGGGATGGGACTAAAACATTGCTCTGGCGAAAAACCTTGTCCAATACACAATCAGTTGATGCCTTATCGACAGAAATTAAAACAATTGCTGGAAGAAAAAACAATTGCTGATCTTACAATTGTTCTTGAAAATGGGAAAGCGTTTTTGCAAAATTAATATACAACCACGGTTCAAAACCAATAAAAAAGGGAAACTCATAAAATAAATGATGTTCCCCTTTTTTTAACTTAAAATAAATTTTGCTACTTCAACAATTTTTGTTCTTCTCTTCTGTGCACTTCTTCTGTAATTAACTTAAGCTCTCTACTCATCTGACCTGAAATAGCAGTGTTTTCCTGCGCTCTCCTGATTAAATATGGAATAACAGATTTTACAGGACCATATGGCAAATACTTGGTAACATTATATCCGGCATCAGCTAAATTAAATGTGATATGATCACTCATTCCATACAATTGTGAAAAATAAATGTTCTTTGTAGAATTCGGAATACTCAATCGCTTCATTTCATTAATGACAAACATACTACTTGCTTCATTATGTGTTCCTGCACAAAAAGTAATGATATCAATGTTTTCTAAAATTATGGTAATTGCCTTATCATAATCCATATCAGTATTTTCTTTACTTGTTTGGATTGGTGATTTGTATCCCATTTCTGCAGCACGTAAATTTTCTTTTTCAAGATATGCACCACGTACTAATTTAATTCCAATAAAAAAGTTTTCCTTTCTAGCCATTACAATAAGCGACTTCAAATAATCTAAACGATCCCAACGATACATTTGTAAAGTAGTTAATACGATTGCCATTTCTTTGTTGTATTGGCGCATCATTTCTTCTGCCAAACGATCGATAGCTTCTTGAATCCATGAATGTTCCGCATCAATATAAATAGGCACTTTGCTCACGAATGAATTGTAACAAATATCATTTAAACGTGATTTAACTTTTGTGAATTCTTCTTTTTCCACTTCAGTTAGTGTTGCTCCCGAATTTACCTTTTCCAATAGTGCAAATGGAGCAATCCCTGTTACTTTTAAACAAGTATAGGGTATAGCTGGATTGTTTTTTGCTATTTGAATAATACGAATGATCTCATCTTTTGTTTTTGTAAAATCTTCTTCAGACTCTTCTCCTTCAACAGAATAATCCAGAATAGAACCTATTTTTGATTTTTGTAATTGTTCTACTACTTTTTTACTTTCATCCAGATTTTCACCACCGCAAAATTGTTTAAAGATGGTTGCTTTAATAGCTGGGCCGATTGGAAGGCCGATTTTAATAGCAAAAAGCGTCAGTTTTGACCCCAAACTTACTAACCTTGGGTTTCCCATCAACTTAAAAAGCCAACTGGTTTTATTTAATTGCTTATCATCTTTTCCTGAAAATGCTTTTTTAGTATCATCAAAAGATACTACCTGAGCTTGTTCTAATACATCTTTCATAACATTCAAATTATTTATTTTTATTATTTACTCCTAATAATACTTCATTATAAGAACTAGGAATTGTTGTGTTCTGTATCTTCCCTATTCTCGAATCAAATATGCTACAAATATTGCGAATATAATCGCGTCCTTCCTTTCTAATTTTTATAGAATTATCAGAAATTTTCAACCAATTGCATTTTTCGAATTTTTTAATTCTGCTAATACTCTTTTGCAAAAGCTTATTTTCTCCTTCCGATTTGTCCCAACTGGTTTTAAATGTACATTGAAGATTTAAAATATGTTTTCGCAATATAAAATCTTCCTCACTTAAAAAATAACCATTTACAACAGGTAATTTATTTTTGTCGATAGAAAGATAATACGCTTTAACAGTTCTTTCATTTTGAACTGTTGCATATCCGGCATCACTAATTGCAGAAACGCCTAACCCAATTGTTATTGAAGTAGATTGAGATGAGTATCCCATCATATTTCGGTGTAACGAGTTTGTTTTATAGGCTGAATATAACATATCTGTTTTCTGAACAAACTGATTCATTCCAATATCGATATAGCCAGATTCAACCAGCATGTTCTTGTAAATTTTCAAAAACATTTTTTTTTCAGGTTCTAAAGGCAAATCCTTTTCATAACTCTGCTGTGCAGGATTTTTGGCCGGACTATGAATATATTCATTCAGACTAATTCGTTCTGGCTTCAACTCCCTTATTTTATAGATCGTATCAATGATTGTTTTCCTGCTTTGATGAGGCAACCCAAATAACAAATCAAAACAAACAGATTGGTATCCGATGGATTTTGCAGATTTCATTATTGTTTTAACCTCTTCAAATGTTTGTATCTGATTGATTGACTTCTGTACCAAAGCATCAAAATCCTGAACGCCAATAGTAATTGATGTAAAACCTAATTTCCCTAATTCAATTAAATGTTCTGTAGTTGTGCTGTTAACTTGAACTTCAAATGTCAGTGTTGCATTAGGATGAATCTCTGAATTTGAATATATTTCAAGCAACAGCCTTTTCAAATTTTCAGCACTAAAAAACGTTGGAGAACCACCACCCAAATGAAGTTGTTTTATTAATGGCTTTTTCCCGAGCAATTGAACATAGAGCTTCCACTCTTTTATTACATGATTAATGTATGGTTCTTCAACACTGTGATTCTTGGTTATATATGCATTGAAGCAACAAAAAGCACATTTCCCTTCGCAAAAAGGAAGATGAATGTATAAACTAACGCTTTGGTTTGGCTCATTCTGATCATAATTTTTTTTCAAAAGTAATTCCCAGTCTTTTTGGTTGCCAGCTTTATTGGTATTATTCCAATATGGTACAGAAGGGTAGCTGCAATATCCTGCATCAATATCGGATTCGATAGTATAAACACTACTCCTCATGTATCACAAATTAATTTCCAACTGAAATTTTTGATAATTTTTTGACATCAATTATTTTTAACACACGTCTTTCCGTTGTAACAATTTTATTTTGCGAAAACTCTGAAAGCAATTTATAAATATAATTTTGGGTGGTTCCGATGATATTTGCCAAATCTTTCACAGAATGACTTATTATGAAGCTATTTGCATGGCTACTGCTTTTAAATGAAAGCAACAATAATACTTCTGCCAATTGTTGCTTTATTCCCTTTTGTGCAATGCTAACCATTCTCTTTTCAATATAATCAATACGTTCACATAAAAGCTTTATCATCTCAATTGAGATTTCTGGTTTTATTTTCACGATGTTATCAATATCATTTTTGCTTATTAAACAAATTTTTGTTGACTCAACTGCCATCACAGAATATGAGTATACATCTTTATTAATAAAAGAATCAACTCCTAAAAGATCTCCTGGTTTGGCAAACCAAAAAATAAAATCCTCTTTATCTTTTTTTGTTTGAAATACTTTAGCAACTCCTTCGCGAATGCAAACTATGCCATCAAAAACTTCTCCTTGCCTAATTATGATCTTATTTTTTGTAAAAAGCATTTGCTTTTTTTCAGAAAAATAATTATCTAAATCAGTATTAAGACAATTTTTAAAAATAGATGATTTTTTAAGAACACATTTACTGCAGGATATATCTATGCTGTCATTCATTATTACATTTATCCTTACAAAGTGGTAAAGATAAGGTGGTGTAAAGGTAGTTCAGGCTGATTTCTTAAAACAATGACATGAGTCATAAATGCATTATCAGCAAGCGGAATGCAATTGAAAAGTTATTCAGCAATATTTGCTATTTGCAACAACTTTGGCACACTCGCTACTTTAATACGCTTACCAATAAGCTTAATCACACGATCTCGGTTAAATTCAGATAGAATGCGAATACATGTTTCGGTAGAAGTCCCTGCGATGTTTGCAATTTCTTCACGAGTCAAAGTAGTATTAATTGTACCCGTTATACTATCAGTACCATAATATTCTTTTAACATTAATAAAGCTTCAGCAATACGCTCTCTAACATGTTTTTGAGCCATATTTAGAATCATTTGCTCTGCTTTCCGCAAATCTTTAGAGAGTAATTTTATCGTTTGTAAAGCAAATTTTGAATTACTTTCAAGTAATTCATCAATAGTATTTTTAGGGAAAGAACAAACAACTGTTTCTTCTATTGCCGTGGCAGATGCGAAATAATTTTCTCCACTAAGTAAAGCTCTATATCCAATTATATCGCTATTTTTTGCAAAACGAACAATTTGTTCTTTACCATCATCCCCTAATTTAAAAATTTTCACTTTGCCTGAAAAAATACAGAATAAGTTTTGTGGCACGTGACCCTCGTAAAAAATAACTTGCCCCTTTTTATAAACGTTATGTGTTTTATTATCTGACACATTTTCTTCTTCAGAATTATTTAGTGAGCAAAACATAGAAACATTAAATGCTTCGCACCCACTGCATCGAGGAACGTCTATTTTTTTTATTTTTTTTGCCATTGCCAACTTTTTAAATTATAATACAAAGTAAATTAGAATCAACACTAAAAAAGATGATATATCTCATATATTTACATATTCTTAATATTGAACTTTAGAGCATGATTTCAGTAATTGACGCAAAAAAAGCCATAATTGATAACGTTACTATTTTATCAACCGAGAACATCATGATTGAAAAAGCTTACGGTTACGTTATTGCCGATGACATTTATTCACCTCTTGCACTCCCTCCATTCAACCAATCAGCAATGGATGGCTATGCGTTCATTTACGATGACCTCAAAAATAAATTACCAATAAAAGTTGTTGCGGAAGTCGCGGCCGGAGATCTTTATAATGAACCTTTAAAATCAGGTCAGGCAGTTCGAATTTTCACTGGAGCACCAGTTCCATTAAATGCTGACTGTATTGTTATGCAGGAAAAAGTTATTGTTGAAAATAACAATTTACATATCACAGATTCAGCTTTAATACTAAATTCCAACATTAGACCAAAAGGATCGCAAATAGAAAAAGGCGAATTGGCTTTACCAAAAGGAACAAAAATGACCGCTGCTGCGATTGGTTTTATTGCAGGTATGGGAATTGCCGCTGTAAATGTAGTTCGCAAGCCAAAAGTGAGAGTTATAGTTACTGGTAATGAATTACAAAAGCCTGGTAATATTTTGAACGGAGCACAAATTTTTGAATCAAATTCATATAGTATCAGCGCTGCTCTATACAGCATGGATCTTTCAACCGAAACTATACAATCCGTATCAGACAACGAAAATGAAGTATATGAAATCATTGCGCAATCAATTGAAACTTGCGATGTATTATTATTATCTGGTGGAATTTCAGTAGGAGACTATGATTTTGTTGAACGAGGATTAAAAAAGACAGATGTTCAAACTATTTTTTATAAAGTAAAACAAAAACCCGGGAAACCTTTATTTTTTGGGAAACATAAGAACACTTTTGTTTTTGCACTGCCTGGTAATCCTGCAGCTGTATTAAGCTGTTTTTATAATTATGTTTATCCTGCCTTACGAAAAATGCAAGGCTTTCCAAATTGTTTTTTAAAATCAGTAAAACTTCCGATTGCAACCGATTATCAAAAAAAATCAGGATTAGCAAACTTTCTAAATGCAAAAATGAACAATACAAATATCTATCCTTTAGAAGGCCAGGCCTCTTTTCAATTAAGGTCATACGCCCTTGCGGATAGTATAATTTATTTGCCCGAAGAAAGTGAAATGATTAAAGCAGGCGACATTGTGGAAGCTTTTTTATTGCCAAAATAATTTTTTTCGCATGACTGATATCATTTTTTTAGGCCCTAAACTACACCACCTTTGTTTAGTTGATATACAGTTATACTTCGACTAATCTGTTTATTTTAAAGACAAGTAAAAAACCTTTTGATGAGCTCAAAAAAAAACATAACAGGAGTAATCCTGGCAGGGGGAAAAAGCTCAAGAATGGGTACCGATAAAGGTGTATTGGAACTCAATGGAAAAAAAATAATTGAACATATCATTTTTTCGATTCAACCTATTGTTGACGAAATAATTATTATTTCGAATACTAACAATTATGATTATCTGGGATTGAAAGTTTATAATGATATAATTAAAGATCGTGGACCCTTGGCAGGAATTCATACTGCATTAACATATACTTCAACTGAAAAGAATTTAATTGTAAGTTGTGATACGCCTTTTATAAATAGCGAACTCCTATCCTATCTTGTTGATAATGCAGGGCGTTGTGAAGTAGCGATTCCTATTCACAAAGGAAATACGGAGCCCCTTTGTGCAATTTATTCAAAAAAATGTGTTGATAGATTCGAAGAATTAATTTCTAAAAATGTACTGAAGATGCATAATGTCTTCCACCATTTTATTACGAAAGAAATTTTTATTTCAGAAAAACAATCATTTTATGATCCAAAGTTATTTGTAAACATTAATACTCCGGAAGAACTGGATAAACAAAAGGAGGTAGCGTTATGAATATAAATGTACTATTCTTTGGTTCCTTGGCAGATGCAACAGGAAAAAGCCGACTAGAAATAAATAATGTTTCAGATACAGAAACATTGAGATCAAAATTACTTAGAGATTTTCCAAAACTTGAGAAATATAAATTTGTAATTGCGGTTTGCAAACATGTAGTAAAAGCTAACACCACACTTCATGAAGGCGATACCGTAGCCTTTCTACCACCATTTGCAGGAGGCTAAAAATGTTAAACCCAGAAGAACTTTTAAGATATAATCGCCAGATACGATTACCAGAAATTGGTGAAACAGGGCAGGAAAAACTTAAGTCGTCAAAAGTATTGGTGATTGGAGCTGGTGGATTGGGATGTCCGGTTTTACAATACTTAACGGCTGTTGGAGTTGGCACAATTGGCATTGTAGACTTTGACAAAGTAGATGAATCAAATTTGCAGCGCCAAATATTATACACAACAGATGATGTTGGGAAATTAAAAGTTGATTGTGCTGTTCGTAAACTTACACGTCAAAATCCTCATGTTCGCTTCATTACATATAACCTACAACTTACCAATCAAAATGCAATTGACATTATCAAAAACTATGATATAATTGTTGACGGCACAGACAATTACGCAACGCGTTATCTTTTGAATGATGCTTGCGTACTACTAGATAAACCATGGATATACGGATCTATTCATCGATTTGAAGCTCAGGTATCTGTATTTAACTATTTTAATAAAAACAAAATAAAAGGCCCAACTTATCGCTGTTTATTTCCTTCACCGCCACTACTTGAACTAGAAGACAACTGTTCGGAAATAGGCGTTTTAGGTGTACTTCCAGGAATTGTTGGTATGTTACAAGCTAATGAAACTATAAAAATAATTGTTGAAATAGGTGATGTATTATCAGGTGAGCTATTATTACTAAATGCACTTAATTTACAATTTCATACAATCAGTATTGAGCGAAACGAAAGTTCAATACAAGCTACGCCTGCAACAGAATCGCAATTTAAAAAAACTGCTTATGGTCAATTTTGTAATACAGTTACAAAAGAATTAAAACTTGAAGTAAACATTGAAGAGTTGCATCGTTTAATGGCCGAAAACAGAGAAAATATTCAACTAGTTGATGTTCGAGAACAAAATGAATCTCCACAAATAGAAGAACTGAAAGAAATTAATATCCCCTTAGTTGAAATAATTGACAAAGCATATAACATCGACAGAAACAAAAAAGTTATTATTTTTTGTAAATCAGGTGTCCGCAGCGCCATTGCAATTCAATTATTACAGAAAAAATTCGGCATGAAAAATTTATTTACCCTCAAAGGTGGGGTTAATGAGTGGCTGAAAACCGCAAAATCGAACACCTAAAAATCGAAATTAAAACTACCAACTCAACGTAATTTTCCTTTTCTTTGGATACTTATTTTTTGAATTAAAATATGACAGAGAAAAAAAAGCACAACGTTTTCGTTAATGGAGCAATTACTCCAAATTTTATTGCTGACAGTATTGGAAAACATAGTGGAAAGACAAACATCGGTGGGCATGATATTTTTTTAGGGCAAGTCCGGAACGATATTATTGATGACAAAACAGTTGTTGCAATTGAATATTCTGCCTATCAGGAAATGGCTGAAGAGAAATTTCATGAAATCCGAGAATACGCTTTCTCAAAATATAATTTAGTTTGTATGCATATTTATCACAGCCTAGGAGTTGTGAAAGCTGGTGAAATATGTTTATTTGTTTTTGTTTCTTCAAAACATCGGAAGGATGCTTTTGATGCTTGCAGAGATATTGTTGAACAGATCAAATCAATGGTTCCAATTTGGGGAAAAGAAATTTTTGAAGATGAATCACACACGTGGAAACAAAACACTTAATTTCCAATTAACAAAAATTTACTATGGTAGACATAACATTCAAATCGAGTACACATCGCATTGCAAAAGCACAGGCAATTGTAAAAGTAAGTAAACAAGAAACCATTGATGCTATTGTAAACAAAAGTGTTCCAAAGGGCGATGTTTTTGAAATGGCAAAAACTGCCGGACTATTTGCTGTAAAACGCACCAGCGATATGATACCTGATTGCCATCCGATGCCTGTTGAATTTACTTCTGTTCATTACGATATTAAAGGATTGGAAGTTACTATTGAAATTGAAGTTCATACTGTATATAAAACGGGAGTAGAAGTAGAAGCCATGCATGGAGCATCCGTTATTGCACTTACGATGTATGACATGCTTAAACCTATAGATAAAGGAATAGAAATTCACTCAATAAAATTAATTGAAAAAAAAGGTGGAAAATCCGACTTCATTGATAAATTTAGAAGCGACCTTAAAGCCGCTGTAATTGTTTGTTCCGACAGCATTTCTGCAGGCAAAAAAACAGACAAAGCCGGAAAAGCAATTATTAAAAAATTAGAATCTTGTAAAGTTGCTATTGGTGATTACTCCATAATTCCCGATGACTTAAAAACAATTCAAGAAAAAGTATTGAGCTTGTATGCGGCAAAAAATGATCTGATTATTTTAACCGGTGGTACAGGCCTTTCGCCTCGAGACAATACACCTGAGGCTATTAAACCATTATTAGACAGAGAAGTGCCTGGTATCATGGAAGCAGCGCGAAATTATGGCCAAAACAGAACTCCATTTTCCATGTTATCAAGAGGTATAGCAGGCATGAAAGGAAACACCCTGATAATTGCATTACCCGGCTCAACCAAAGGTGCGCAAGAATCAATGGATGCATTATTCCCTTATATATTGCACATTTTCCGTGTTGTGGAAGGTGCGCAACATTATTAATAAATGTTTTTCCATTTTTAGAATGTCGCTTAATTGCTTTTGTAATGCTTATAAAAAAACGAGAAGTTGCGCTTTTGTTAAATGAACAGGCTTATACAAACAGAATAAAATTTTAATATATTTTAAATAATCAAACATAATCATGAAAAAAACAATTTTATTATTGATGTTTCCTCTGATGAGTAGCATCTTATTTGCCCAAAATAAAGAAGAAGCTGACAACTTAGTAAATGAGGGAGTTGCTTATCACGACAAAGGTGATTATGATGGTGCGATTTCAAAATATAATAAAGCTTTAGAGCTTGATAAGGATAATTTATTGGCTTTGACAGAAAAAGCTTTTTCATTATTATCGCAAGAAAAATATGATGAATCAATTATTTGTTGTCAAAAGGCAATTGAAAAACATCCTACAGAAAAAGACCTGCAAACAGTTTATGTAACTTATGGAAATGCGCTTGACGCACAAAACAAAACTGACAGGTCAGTTGAAATATATGATGAAGGAATCAAACAATTTCCTGACTATTACCAATTACATTTCAACAAAGGAATAACTTTATCGAGTGTAAAAAAATATGATGAAGCGATTTTAAGTTTTCAAAAATCAATTCTTCTTAACCCTAAACATGCTGGATCTCACAATGCCATTGCAAGGATTTTAAATATTAAGAACAAAAGAATCCCTTCCCTATTAGCGTATTGCCGATTTTTTGTTGTAGAACCAAAAGGGAATAGAGCGAAAGAAAATCTTGCTGCGATGCAAACACTTATGCAAGGCAATGTTGAAAAAACTGGCAAAAAATCAATTACAATAAACATTAGTCCGGATATGCTCAGTGATACAACGGCAGATGGCAAGCCTAAAGAAAACAGCTTTACATCCACAGACTTAATTTTATTAATGGATGGTGCATTAGATTTTGACAAAAAGAACAAGAAAAAATCAGAAGTTGAGCAATTCATCAGAAAATTTGAAACTGTTTGCTCTTCATTAAAAGAGACAAAAAAGGATAACTACGGCTTCTATTGGGATTATTACGTCCCCTATTTTACAGAGATGAAAGACAAAAACCTTATTGAAACATTGGGGTACATCGTATTCGCATCATCTGATGACGAAGATGTTGCAAAATGGTTGAAATCGCATCAAACCGAAATAGATACCTTTTATACTTGGTCAAAATCATTCGTCTGGAAATCAAAATAACTCTTGTCAAAAATATAATTATACAATTATGAAATTGAGATTTTTTTTCATTTCTCTTTTATAAATATTTTGAGTTCAAAATGGCAAATCATTAAAATATTATTACCAACAATTTAGAGTTTTATTTGGAAGGGATTTTTAAATCTCTCTCCTTTTAGATTATGAAAAAACACAAATTAATACTCGTTCTCTTCATTCAAGTATCAATACTTTGTAATGCACAAAAAACAGTTACGCATAATAATCAGCAATGGATACAATATTATAATCAATTAATTTTTTCGAAAAAAATAACCATATTCAGTGATGTAAGCATCCGTAGGATAAACAATTTCGACCAATGGTCTCAAATAACCTTAAGAGTGGGCACAGGTTATCAATTACTCGAAAACCTAAATGGTGTTACAGGGATTGCCATTTTTGAATCGTATAGCAATGACAAACCAAGTAAAATAGAATTTAGGCCATACCAGGAAATAAACACATCGCAAAAATTTAAAAGCGCTCTCCTTCAGCATAGATTTAGATTTGAAACACGATGGTTCAGAAAAATCAGTGCAGGAGAAATAACTTCAACAACTAATTTCAATTTTCGTTTTCGATATAGATTATATTGTGGAATACCTATCCTGAAATTATCAGACAGTATTCCGGATAGAAAATTATTACTAAATATTGGAGATGAAATATTAATCAATTCAGGAAAAGAAATAAAATATAATATGTTAGATAATAATCGATTTTTGCTAGGCCTATCTCTTCAAGTAAACAGCAATTTAACATTCTCATTTACCTATAATTATCAATATGGACAGCGAAACAGTCCGTCAACATACGAGCAATCTGATATTTTCTGGCTCGGCATAACACAAAAAATAAAATTAACAAAGCACACTCAAAAGCAAACCTGAGACTCTTTGATTTTCTCAACAAATAAAAAAGAAGAAACACCTTAAGAAATACTATTATGAAAAAGACTTTGAAAATTATTACGCTTACAATTCTGACGCTTTGCACAATTTCTGTCGCAGCACAAGAAACGCCAAAGGCAGAAAAAATAAAAGAATATTCACTTATGCTTACGAATATTTCACCAGTTAATTTATCAATAAAATATAAGCGACAAATAAAAAACAAGACATATTTCAAATTAGGAGTAATTGACATATCTGGAAGTAGCAATACTAATTATCCAACACTATCATCAAGTTATGCAAATCATAATTCAACGTTTTCTTTGGGTATGGAGTTGGGACTTGAATTCCGAAAACAAATAACTGACAAATTCACTTTTTTTCACGGACCTAATGTAAGTTTCACTTATCAAACACAAATTACAAAAACAGATAATCCTGTGCTGACAGAAAGTCAAAGAAAATCTACTTCGAAAATATATAATAGCGGAATAACATACACATTAGGGCTTTTATTTAAACTTAACGATCATTTTCTACTTTCAGCTGAAATAAATCCAGGGATTTTTGATAACTACAGAACATTTGATAACGGGCAATTCCCGCAATATAATTCCAAAAGCGATGGAGGCAATTTTAGCTTTTCAAACAAATTTGGCATTTTATCGATTGCTTATAGGATATAAATATTTGTTACACTTGAGCCTTTTTCGCATCTTGAAAACGCTGAAACTGTTTTTTTCCTCAAATAATAGTGTATTTTTGATGTGATGAAAAAACTTTTTTTTCTTTTAATTCTTTCCGCTTTATCAAAACATTGTTTTTCCCAGGACAATGCATTTTACAACTTGTATTTCGAAGGCAACGCACTGCTAGCAAAAGGCCAGTTTGAACAAGCTATAGAAAAATACAATAAAGCAATAAAATTATTTGAAGCTCCCTATGCATATTACAATCGTGGAAATGCATATTACGGAAAAAAAGATCTTGCAAAAGCATTAGTTGATTATACTAAAACAATTACATTGAATCCAAGCTATGCCGAAGCTTATCTCCAACGAGGATTAGTAAAAACTTCTACTGGTGATAAAACAGGTTGTGATGATTTAAAGAAAGCTGTTAAGTTAGACATGCCGGATGCTAAAGAAACCTTCAAAAAACTTTGCAAGTAAAATTTATTTCTCTTTTTTTCAGAAATAGCGAATGGCAGTTTTTACATTAGAATTATTGATACAACCCTATTGTAACTATTTTTAAGCAAAAACGTCCTAAAATAGTTTGTTAAATTTTTAAATAATTTAAACCCACAATGCCAAGATTATTATTATTGTTACTATTTTTCTGTAATTATTCATTTGCACAAAATTATTCAGGAAAAATTTCCGACAAAAAAAACAATCTACCTATCGCGTATGTTAATTTTGGGATACCTGGCAAAAACATTGGGACTGTTTCTGATGAAGAGGGAAAATTTAACATTACAATAGACAACCAATATAATAACGATACACTCTTATTCTCCTGCATCGGATATAATTCTTACTATACAACTGTTAAGGAGTTTAAGAAAAATACAGCAAATGTTATTTTCTTAACAGAAAAGATATCACAATTAAAGGAAGTTGTAGTAAGACCAAAGATATTCAAAGAAAAAACCTTGGGCGTAACTACACGAACAAAAATGGCCCAAGCCGGATTTGCAAAAAATAAATTGGGATATGAATTAGGAATATTAATGAATGTTAAGAAAACAGCAGAATTAGAAAAAGTCAACATTAATATTGCACAATGTACTTATGACACCATATTTTATCGTTTAAATATTTATCGAATCAACCAGAAAAAAGAATTTGAAAATATTTTAACTCACCCTATTTTTATTAAACTTTCTAAGGAACAAGTCAATGATAAAATAAGTGTTGACCTTACAAGCGAAAATATAGTTGTTTCTGGAGACTTCTTAATTACTCTGGAACATATAAAAGATCTTGGAGAAGGTAATTTATATTTTTGTTCCAGCTTACTTGATAAAACATATTATAGAGAAACTAGTCAAGGGGTATGGCAAAACGCACCAATCGGTATTAGCATAAGTGTGGATGCAAAGGTTGAAAAATAACATTAAACTATTTCAAATATGAACCTCGACTATATAGATAAAACAAATGAATACGGTGACAACATGGTGCGCCTTTATGATTTTGATAAAGCTGAAGCAATAAAATTTCGGGATGCAATTCAGCAAACAATCCTTATAAACAAAAAACTGCTCCCACTTACAACGCTTGATTTTATTCAAGTACGCAACTGCTATTTAACACTTCGTCTTTCCTATGAAGATGAAGGAATCAGCACCACCGACAAAGTAAATTTCGTTTGTGATTTAACGATAGAAGGATATGAACAAATGGTTTTATTTCTAGAACCTTTTTGTAAAAAAGAAACAAAAGGATATAAATTCCTATACGATATTGATTCACAAACAGATTTTTTATTTTCCCCTGGCGGCACTTGGTAAGTATAAATTCCTTTTTCCATAAGTACAAATCCTTTTTTGCTAAAACTTTTTTAGTGGTAACACATGAAATAATTTATATTTGATACATGAAACGATACTTTTCCTCAGTGTTACTATTTTTATGCCTTAGTATTTTAACTACCGCATATTCACAATCCAGAACGTTCACCGGCAAACCAATTTATCAGATACTTACCAAGAGAGCAGGAACTTACCTTGGAGCTGCAACCGTGGAGTTATTTCCGAATATAGCACCATTACATGTACGAAACTTTGATAGTCTTGTTAGTGTTAATTTTTTTGATAGCACAGCTTTTCATCGCGTAATTCCAGGGTTTATGATACAAGGCGGTGACCCAAATTCAAGAAGCGGCTCAATTTCTACATGGGGTAATGGCAACCCAAATCAGCCAAATGTTAACGCAGAGTTTAGTGCAGCAAAACATTTACGAGGAATACTTTCTGCAGCAAGAGATACTTCCATCAATAGCGCTAATTCACAATTTTTTATTTGTGTGGCTGCTGCTTCTTGGTTAAACGGACAGTATTCGGTATATGGACGCGTAACTAATGGAATGAATATCGTTGACACTATCGTGAATTCACCTCGAGATGCGAATGACAACCCATTACAGAAAATTGAAATGTTCATTACTTACATCGGTTCAAATGATACTGTGCCACAAATACCAGCACTAAACCTCCCGTTATCAGGATCAGCAAGTGCTTCAACAGTTAGAACACTTAAATGGTTAGCGCTTTATGATGCAATTATTTATCATGTTGAAGTGTCAACTGATTCAATGTTTTCTACATTATTTAAATCAGTAGATGTCGGAACAAATCTTTGTACCGTAACCGGACTATCTTCTGGAACTAAATATTATTGGAGAGTAATGACTAACAATGGCGGCCACTTCAGCTCCTATTCAACTGTCTGGAATTTTTATGTGTCAGGACTTGGCATTGAATCACAAAATGATTTAAACGCTAAAATTAATGTGTCGCCAAATCCAAGTATGGGACAATTTTTATTTTCTAATTTAGAAAAAGATGAAACAATTGAGATTTTTGATATCACAGGAAAGATGATATTTAAAACAATCACAAAAAACAATTCTCACTTAATTGACCTTACTGAAAAAGAAAAAGGCGTTTATTTTTATAGTATTTACAATAAAAACAATAGAATTCAACAAGGGGAAATTATTGTTCAATAAATATTATTCCGCCACCATCATATAGAAAATTGTTGGAAAGAGAAATAATTTCAACCCCAAGATTTTCAATGTAATTTCTTAATTCAAGTCCTTCTGCGTGCAAATCAATATTCCCATTAAAAAATATTTTATTGTTGACTACACCATTCGCACCACCTATAAACCCGTGTTTATGGTCTATTATCGAAATTTGTTCAGGAGGAGAATAAAAACAATCTAATTTTTTTTCGAGCATTTTTTTTTGAATACCCTTATCAGAAGTAATAAACTTATTGTTACCCAAATGCGTTAAACTACAACGCGTATAAGCTTGAGGTAAATTAACAAATTCCTTTTTCCGATTAATTTCTACAATTGAAGGATCCGCAAATCCTAATTTATGAAAAAAGCAAAACTCTGTACTGATGCAATTATATAAAACACTGCCAATTAAATTTTCTGCTACATTCTTTTTTCCGAAAGTATAGCTGACTTTATGGTCGTTTAAAAAATTTAACAATTTAAAAGGTGCATTGGGCGCTACAACAATATTAGATTTGTCCTGATAAATAAAAATATCAGGATGGCCCGAAATAGAATTATATGTAAGTCCCTTAGACTCAAATTGAAACACATCATCAACATGACTTTTCAGGTTTTCAATTGATTCTTTAGGGGCTCTGGCATCAATTATAGCTAACATCAAATTGATATTTAGAAAGATTGTTATCAGCAATAAAACTTGTTTTTATTCCCTTCGCCTCTAATTCCTGTTTATTAACGCCATTAAATCCGACAGCAAAGTTCAATTGCTTTTCATTTATTCTTAAGGTGATTTTACTAGGATTTTGATTTTTAATTTCTTCAAAAATTAATTCATTCCAGATTTTACTCATGACCATTTCTTTAAAAGAGGGATGAAAAGGACCGGCAATTAGAGATTTCCCATCAACTAATTCTTCAGAAGGATGTAAACCAATTCTTAATATTTTGATATTGCCTTTTTCAAATATTTTTACCAGATCCTTCGTCCACAAAACCGCATCTTCTATTGATAATGGTTTATACACACCTTTATTATACAGTTGCTCTAACGCAGTGCCTTTGATGATAACAGTTGGGTAGATTCTTGTACAATCTGCACCTAAAGCAACAATATCTTTCGCTGTTTGAAGGGCTCGTTCATACGTATCATGAGGCAAGCCTATCATCATTTGAAGTCCGAGCTGAAATCCGTTTTTTTGAATTAAAGCGGCTGCATTTTTAATTGCATCAAAATTATGTCCTCTTCCTGATTTATTTAACACTTCATTATTTGTAGACTGCGCTCCTAATTCAATCGTTGTTACTCCATATTTTTTAAGTAGATCCAGTTTTTCTTGTGTAATATAATCAGGACGAGTGGAAACCCGAATACCTGAAACAAGACCACTTTGTATAAATTTAAAGGCTTCTCTTAAATATTTTTCTTGAAGATCAATATCTATTCCAGTAAAACTGCCACCAAAAAAAGCGATGTCAACAATTCTTTTCTCCTTCATACTACCCAAATTCGTTTCCACTATGCTTTGAACGTCTTCTGGTTTCGGAACAGATAATGTTCCGCTAATCTTCACTTGATTGCAAAATACACATTGATGAGGACAAGCTAATTCAGGAAGAAAAATAGGGATATTGGTGTGTCTTGTGATTTTCATTTGAGCATTATAGAATTAAAACAATAATTTTTTAAGAGATTTTAAATTATGCAAAATTAATGAATATAACGGGCACTCAATTTATCTTAATCAGAATGTTATAATTACCATTTAACTTAATTTTTATTGAAAGCGTTTTAAATACTTTACTTTTGTGAAATACGATTTGGTGCAAAAAAACGCATTAAAAGATTTAACATTATAGAACATTTAAAAATGAAAATATTAATAACAGGATCAAGCGAGGGCATAGGTTTAGAAGTAGCGAAAATTTTGGCTAACGAAAATAAAAAAATAACACTTGTTTCTCGGAGTAAAGAAAAATTAGAGAAAGCCCGTGCTTCTTTGCATGGTAGTGGGCATCAAATTATTGTAGCAGACCTTAGCACAACCGAAGACATTGAAATGCTAAAAGAAATTATAGAAACCAACAAATATGATGTACTCATCAACAATGCCGGAGTTGGCATGTACGGTAGGTTTACCGACATGTTACTTCCAGAACAAACAAAAATGATGAACCTGAACATTAATGCACTTACTACTTTATCGTATTATTATTTACGACAAGCAAAATCTGGAGACGCCTTAGTAAATATTTCCTCTATGGTTGGTATAACAGGTTATCCGGGAGCTTCAGTTTATGCCGGAACAAAAGGATATGTAACTAAGTTAAGTGAATCGCTTTGGTGGGAAAATAAAAATAAAGGAATTTATGTTTTAGGATTTTGTCCTGGCGCTACTTACACCAATTTTCACGATGTGGCTGGCACCGACAAAAATAGTTTTTCAAAATCCATTATGCAGACACCCGAGCAAGTTGCACTTGAACTAGTAAATGCATTAAAAAAAAGAAAGAAACCTATAATAGTTTCTGGTGGTACTAATCGCTTTTTACTTTTCGTCCTGAAAATGATGAGCAGAAAAATGGTTGTAAATATGATGGGAAAATTTGGTCCCTTAAAAGGAGAATAAAAACACCCCAATTTACTTTTTAATACGTATAATTAATTTTGTAGAAATTAAATTTTTGCCACTATTTTTTAACTATAAAACTCGAGTAAAACAATAGCCATTTTATTGCTAAAAAACATTTTTAAAAACCCCGAATAACCTTATTTTACAACCTATCCAAAATAATACTCAATCACGATTTTCATCATATTTTGCTCAAATTATTTTAATTTATTTTGCTCTCGAAATTTTTAGATCAATAAATTAAAATATAAATTTTATGAAAATAGTTTCCGCTGCAGAAGCAGCAAAAGCAATCAAATCTAACGACAATCTTTATATACACTCTGCTGCTGCCACTCCAGAAACATTGGTAGATGCAATGGTAGAGCGACACTCAGAACTTGAAAATGTGAATTTGTATCACATGCATATAGAGGGTAAAGCGGCATTTTCAAATCCTATTTATGAAAATAGTTTTAAAGATCATGCATTATTCGTAAGTGCAAACACTCGAAAATCAGTACAAAATGGGCTAGCTGATTACATACCAATTTTTTACAGTGAAATACCAAGAGTTTTTCGCAAAAGAATTATCCCACTTGATGTAGCATTGATGCAAGTTTCGCCTCCTGACAAACACGGTAATTGTTCATTAGGCGTTTCTGTTGAATCTAGTTATGCAGCAATGCAATCAGCTAAAACAGTAATTGCTCAAATAAATCCGAATATGCCACGAACACATGGTGATGGCATTGTTCACGTTAGCAAAATTGATTTTGGAGTAGAGGTAAATGATCCAATCCATGAAATAATTTATGGTGAACCATCAGAGTTAGAAATGCAAATCGGAAGAAATGTGGCTTCAATCATTGAAGATGGAGCAACCTTACAAATGGGTGTAGGAGCTATTCCTAACTGCGTTTTATCCTGTCTTACTAATCATATAAAATTAGGCGTACACACCGAAATGTTTTCGGATGGATTAATGGATCTTGTTAAAAAAGGGGTAATCACCGGTGAATTCAAAAAGAAACATCCTGGTAAAATTGTTTCAAGTTTAATTATGGGTTCAAAAAAACTGTATGAATTTGTTGATGACAACCAACAAATCGCCATGCTTGATATTGGTTATGTGAACGACACAGCTGTTATCCGACAAAATCCAAAAGTAACCGCAATTAATGGAGCTATCGAAGTAGATATGTTCGGACAAATTTGTGCTGATTCAATTGGATTACTTCAATATTCTGGGGTTGGCGGACAAATGGATTTTATGCGTGGAGCAATGCTTTCAGATGGAGGAAAACCTATTATTGCATTACCATCTATTACCAATAAAGGAGAATCGAAAATAGTAAACTTCTTGAAACATGGCGCATCAGTTGTTACCACACGTGCTCATGCAAGATTTATTGTAACCGAATATGGCGTTGCCGACTTGTATGCAAAAAACTTAAAAGAAAGAGCTAAAGCGCTTATTGCTATTGCTCATCCAATGCATCGTGAAAATTTAGTTATTGAAGCCACGAAAGTTTTAGGAAAATTGTAGGGAAGTAAAGTGCAGAATTTTTAATTGCATACCTATTTGAAATGGTTTACATTTATGCTTCACTATTGTTATTACAATAACACTAACAATTTAGGAATAGGTGAGACTAACAAAACTTTAAAATATGGCTATACCAGACTATCAATCAATAATGTTACCCTTATTAGAATTCATCTCAGACAGTAAAGAGCACAAAATGCGAAATGTTACAGACGAACTAGCATTAAAACTCGGTGTTACCGAAGAGGAACAAAAGGAATTATTGCCTAGCGGAGTTGCTCCTGTTTTTTATAACAGAACCGCATGGGCAAAAACATATTTAAAAAAAGCGGGGTTAATAGATAGTCCAAAACAAGGAATAGTTATTATTTCAAAACGAGGACTTGAAGTTCTTAAAAAAAAACCAAACTCAATCAATGTAAAGTTTTTAAAACAGTTTTCTGAATTTATAGAATTTCAAACATCCAAACGTGAAGAAGGAGATGTTGAAATTGATTCTATTGAAGACCAATCTATAGAAACACCTGAAGAATTATTAGAAACTGCTTATCAGAAAATAAGAAAATCATTAGCTTCTGAATTAATAAACAAAGTAGTTGAACTATCTCCTGCATTTTTTGAAAAACTAGTCGTTGAGCTTTTGGTCAAAATGGGGTATGGAGGTTCTATTAAAGATGCAGGAAAAGCAATGGGCAAAAGTGGTGACGAAGGTATTGATGGAACAATAAAAGAAGACAAACTTGGGCTAGATATAATTTACATACAAGCAAAGCGCTGGAGACCTGGCAATGTTGTTGGAAGACCAGAACTCCAAAAATTTGTTGGCGCTTTAGCAGGACAAGGTGCTAAAAAAGGGATCTTCATTACGACTTCAAACTTCACCAAGGAAGCAATTGAATACACTCCAAGAAATGAAACTAAAATAGTATTAATTAATGGTAGTCAATTGGCGCAATTAATGATTGACTATAACCTTGGCTGTACAACACAACAGACATATGAGGTTAAAAAGATTGACAATGACTATTTTGGCGAAGAATAAACACAATTGCTGCATCAAATTTCACTTAATTTTTGCGTCACGGACGTATTTCTCTACTCATCCTCATTGTAGGATAAAGAGAATAAAAACTTAATTACTTATGATGCAAAATATTTTTCTCTGATCAGATTCTTAGTGAAAGGCTATTGTCTATTCGAGTTTTTTATTTTTTGAAAAAAGTATCGAGCATGTGCGTTGAAATTTGAATCGACAAATATTCCCCAAAAAAAAACTCTTTACGAAAAGTAAAGAGTTTTTTTTATCATTTATTAGTTTGTCTTTTTTTCCAATACCACACATCATCATGTGATTCTTTGTCTATTTGTTTCCAATAATGCGGTGTAACAAATCGTCCGTCCTCAGTTTTTAACTGGCGGTTATATACTCCATTTACAGGGTTAAATGTTAGATCACTAACACCAACAGTAAATGTTGTAGATACAGGAGGTGTAGGTGCAGCTTCAACAGGAGCTTCTGTTCCTGCCGGAACGGGAGGTTTAGCTGCAGCTTTTGGTGGTGGACTATTTACAACAATAACAGTAAAGCCATTAAATTCCAATAGTTTTTTCAAAAAATCAACACGTTCAGCACTGCAATTTTTTTCAATAATGGAGCATTTTACTTCTCCAAGTTCTTCAAATGAATAATTTGCATTTAATGACATCTGCTATTTTTAATTAAATGGTAAGACTATTAATATAATCGTAAATACAACTTGCAAAACCAATAACAACAACACCTATCATACAAATTATCAAACCTAATTTTGCAGAAAAACTTGGATTCAATTTTTCTATTGGTGCATCATTCGGATCAACAAAAATTGCTTTTACAACACGTAAATAATAATACAATGAAACAATCATATTTAGGGAAGCAATAATCACTAAAATATAATTTCCATGACTTGCTCCTGCTGTTACTAAAAACATTTTTCCGAAAAACCCTGCTGTTGGAGGAATTCCAGCCAATGAAAACAATGATATTGTAATTACCCAACTTAACAGTTTATTGGTTTTATAAAAACCTTTGTAATCACTAATATTTTCTTTGTTTGCAAGGGCAGAAACAATTCCGATAACACCAAACGCACCAAGATTTGAGAATATATATACCAATAAGAAATAAATGGTTGCACTTGTGCCCATTTGATTACCTGCAGATAATCCTAATAAAATATAACCAGCCTGTGCGATAGATGAAAATGCAAGAAAACGTTTTATGTTATCCTGACGGATAGCAAATAAATTACCGACAGTAATAGTAAGCACAATACTAAGGAATAACATATTGTACCACATGCCTTGAAAATTCAAGAACAACGGACCCAATACCGAGATGAACACAAAAACAATTGCGGCTTTTGAAATTACAGAAAGATAAGATGTTACCGAAACCGGTGATCCTTCATACACATCGGCAGTCCATAAATGGAAAGGAACAGATGAAAGTTTAAATGCAAATCCTACAAAAATAAATATCAATGATAGAATGTGTAAATTTTTAACAGCGAGAAGAGCAGGTAATTCTGCAAAATTTAATGTGCCTGTACTTCCGTACAATAAAGAGATACCAAACAACATGATACATGAAGAGAAGGCTGATAACAAGATCATTTTTACAGCAGCTTCAGATGACTTTAATTTTTCAAGATCAAAATTAGCAAGCGCTGCCAATGGTATTGATGCAATTTCTAAACCCAAATAGAACATCAAGAAGTTACCACTTGATATCATAAAGAACATACCAAGTAATGTGGTTAACAACAAGATGAAAAACTCAGGAACATGTTTGTGTGTTTTAAGCCAATCGAATGCTTGTAAGGAAATAATAAGTGTACCGAAATTCAGAATTGATTTTTCAAGAACAAGAATATTATTGGTATGGAACATACCATTGAAAAGCATTCCATCAACACTATAAATAAATCCTACTGCAAAATTAATAAGCAATAAAAAGTTAACAATGTGTAACCAGGTACTGTTATCTTTAATACCATCCCAAACTTTAAGGATAAGCAAAATAAAGATGATGAGCATTAAGCTCAATTCAGATTTCATTAATATAAAAAAGTCAGTGCTCATATTTTAATTTCCTGTTACGCCTCTTGCAATGTTTTCCATTATTATTTGTGCATCGGGTGCAATTAAATTATATAACCAAAATGGTGCAATTCCAATTGCAAGAATAGCAACAATTAATAATACAGAAGCAAATTTTTCATTCCAAGTTGCATCTTTCAAATGCTGGAAATGTTCATTCACAATAGGACCCATTACTGCCTTGCCTGCAGCTCGTAAAATATATACAGCTGTTACTACAATTGATGCAGCAGCAAGTATAGTAGCTATGCGATGAAATGCATCAGGGCGTTGCCACGATCCAACAAAAACTGTCATCTCAGCAACAAATCCACTTAAGCCAGGTAATCCTAATGAACATAAACCAGTGATCACATAAACAGTTCCGATGAAAGGAAGTGTTTTTAATAATCCACCTAATTCAGAAATTTGTCGTGTATGTGTACGTTCGTATATCATGCCGATAGCACCGAAGAAAAGGGCTGTCATTACGCCATGAGAAACCATTTGCATTACTGCACCAATAATAGCAGTTTTGGTAAGCATACCAATACCAAGTAAAATAAAACCACAGTGACTTACTGATGAATATGCGTTCATATATTTCAAATCCTTTTGCATCAATGTTGCAAACGAACCATAAATAATTGCAATTGTTGCAAGCAAAACAATTAACCATGAATATTGTTGTGCTGCTTCAGGCATCAAGTAAACTGCTACACGCAATGCTCCGTAACCTCCCAACTTCATAGATATACCAGCAAGGAACATCGAAGCTGCTGTTGGTGCAGATGAGTGACCGTCAGGCACCCAAGTATGAAAAGGAAACAAGGCTGTAAATACTCCGAACCCTACAAACAGGAATGGGAAAATATACATCTGCGTATGAAGTGAGATATGTGCATGTGCTATTTGCAATAGATCCCATGTATGCACTCCATTGCCGATATCAGTAGCAAAATAAGTTGCCAACAATCCGATCAAAACAAACACCGATCCGCCCATTAACATCAACGCAAGTTTCATTGCACTGTATTCTTTTTTACCACTTCCCCATATTGCAATTAATAAGAATTTAGGAATAACCGCTACTTCTAGGAAGAAGAACATTGTGAATAAATCCAATGATATAAAGAAACCGTATGCACCAACACTTAATAATAATAGTAAGAAGAAAAATTCTTTTGTTAGTGTTTCTACTTTCCATGAAATTAAAATTCCGGCAACAACCACACATGCGGTAAGCATTATCATCACAACCGAAATACCATCAACACCAATAAAATATTGAATATTCAATGCGCTGTACCAACTGTAACGTTGCTGAAAAAGCATTTGAGAAGTATTGCCGATTGCTCTTTCTGTAATGTAAGAAAACATCATTGCCGATGCCAGTCCAAGTTGAACAAGAGATCCAATAAATGACGTCCACTTAATTTGTGTTGTGTTACGGCAAAATAACACAGCAATTGCTGTAAGAAGCGGAACAAGTATTAGTATAGTTAAATTCGTCATTAGTTCATTTCACTTTCGTTAATCTTCATTTTTTCAAGCACCAATGTTTTAAACTTATTGGTAACAGTAACACATTCATTTACTTTATCAACTGTCAAACAATATTTTCCGTCACAGGCTTCATGATCCAATTCATTACAAAGAATTTCTGACAAACTGATTTTTGAAAACTGATCGTCAATAATGCAACATTGATTCAATAGGCTTTTTAAACTATTTCCTGGATTCTGATCAACATTTTTACTCATCAGAAATAAACGCAACATTGTTACCAATGAATGTCGAGCACTATAACAAACGGACATTGTAACAACGTCTTCGTGCGGACGATTCAATTCAAACTCAGCAATACGAAGCTCTGTTATAGCTTGTTTTAATGCGTTACGAATTTCATTTGTTACCATGTTTCTAATTTTTTATGTCCATAAATAAATGAACAATAAAACAAATCCTAATGTTCCTGCAAAAAAGTAAATTGCATAATCCTGAACTTTACCAGATTGTAATGACTTAATAGCTTCTGAAACAGATTCAGTTACTGAAGCAATTAAATTCATAAAGCCATCAAAAATATTTTTATCAACCCATGCTGCAGGACGACCAATTAAATTGAAAACTATTTTTTTAGTTACGAACAGATACATTTCATCAAAATAAAACTTATGATATGCTGCAGTATAAAAGCCTTTTAAGGTGTCTGCCACTTTTTGTGGAACCAAACTTTCTTTTACATACATAAAATATGCAAGGAAAATTGCAGCAATAGCAAGCAAGACAGGACCGATTGCAAAACCAATATGAAATTCAGTTTCGAAACCAATTCCATCAGCAGTTACTAAGTGACTGAAAGGAACAAATCCTGCTACAACAGATAATATTGCAAGAATAATTAATGGAAGCAACATTGTTGCAGGTGCTTCGCCATGATGCGCATCGTGACTATCAGTATGAGACTTGTATTCTTTATTCCAGAATATATTGAAATATAATCGGAACATATAAAATGCTGTTAATCCAGCTGTAAGAACCGCTGCACCAAAAATTAGTTTATTTGAATTCCAGCACGCCAATAATATTTCTTCCTTACTGAAAAATCCAGCAAATGGAGGAATTCCGGCAATCGCTAAACATGCTAATAAAAATGTGATGTGTGTGATTGGCATCAATTTGCGCAAACCGCCCATATCTTTCATATCATTGCTGTGAACATAATGAATCACCGCACCTGCACCAAGGAATAATAATGCTTTGAATATAGAATGTGTAAATAAGTGAAACATAGAACCCATGAAACCAACTCCTGCTTCTGAATAATAACCGGAAACGCCCAAAGCAAACATCATGAAGCCAATTTGCGACATAGTAGAATAAGCGAGTACACGTTTAATATCTGTTTGCGTACATGCAATAATTGCTGCAAGCATTGAAGAGAAAATACCGATGTAAGCAACCACTTCTAAAGCTGCCGGACAAGAATTTGAGAAGATAGGGAATAAACGTGCAACTAAATAAACACCTGCAACAACCATGGTTGCAGCATGTATCAATGCAGAAACTGGTGTTGGACCTTCCATCGCATCCGGCAACCAAATGTGGAAAGGGAACATGGCAGACTTTCCTGCACCACCCGCAAACACTAGAACCAAGCCCCATGTTAATGCTGAAGCACCTAAAAAAGAAGCTGAAGCAATACTGGTTAAATAATTGCCTTCACTTGTTAATCGCTGAATCAAGGTTTGAAAATCCAATGTTTCAGAATAATAAGAAAGAACAAGTATTCCAATTAAAAATCCAAGATCAGCAAAACGTGTAACAATAAATGCTTTTTTAGAAGCTGCCACTGCTGATGGTTTTTCATAATAAAACCCAATAAGTAAGAATGAAGACACACCCACTAATTCCCAAAAAATATAGATTTGAAAAATATTTGTGGAAAGTACCAATCCCAACATTGAGAATGTAAATAATGACAGGAATGCGTAATATGTTGCATAACGTGGTTCGCCATTCATATAACCCATACTATAAATATGAACCATTAATGAAATGAACGTAACAATCACAATCATCATCACCGAAATAGGATCTAATAATATTCCCATATCGATAGCTATGTTTGGTCCAAATTGTAACCATACATATTTTAATGCGATGATTTTTTGATAAACGCCATCAATTTTTCCTACTTCAAAGAAATATTGATATGCTACAAATGCTGATAAAAGAAAAGAAGCCAATAGCGAAAGTGTTCCCAACACACCTGAAAATTTCGGGAAATACCTACGACCTACTAATCCAATTATCAAGAAAGTTATGATTGGCAAAAGTGGAATTAACGCTATGTAAGTTGAATTCAACATATTTAAAATTTCATTAGATCTGCATCATCAACATCAATTGATTTCAAGCTGCGATACAGATGTATTATTATTGCAATTGCCACAGCAGCTTCTGCAGCAGCAATGGTAATGATGAATATGGCAAAAAATAAACCATCCAGTTTATCAGCATATAAATATTTATTGAACGCCACAAAATTGATGTTGACGCTATTTAAAATTAATTCAATTGCCATCAGCATTGTGATAAGGTTCTTACGTGTAAGAAAACCATACACTCCAATGAAAAACAAAGCTGTGCTGATAAATAAAATATGTGTTAATCCTATCTCGTTCATTCTTTTGTTTTTATCTTGATCGCAATTACAATACATCCGATAAGTGCTGCTAATAAAAGCATACTCACTACTTCAAAAGGTAAAATATAACCGTGCTCTGTTGTACTTAACATTTGTAATCCTATATTTTTTACTGTTGGCGCAACCGGATGATCAATAGCATAACCCGGCTTAACAAAACTGTGTTCAGTAATATATAAATAGGTAAGAGCTGCTGCAAAAAAGGCTGCAAGTCCCGAAAATACTGCTCGCCACAAAACTGGTTTTTTCATTTCGTCACCAGAAGCATGTGTTAAGAAAATTGAAAAAATAATCAACACAACAATACCACCAACATAAACAACAATTTGAACTGCTGCAATAAATTCATAATTCAAATAGAAATACAAGGCTGCTATTCCTAATAATGAAAATAACAAAAATACAGCTGCACGGAATATTTTACGGGAAGTTACCGCAAGTAGTCCACCGCCTATGATTACAGCAGCGATAATATAAAATATGATTTGTGAAGC
>CAIXIP010000039.1 GCA_903919535.1 uncultured Bacteroidota bacterium
AAAAACCACACAATGTTTTTAACCAAACTTTTTTAGGGAAAAGAATATCAATAAATGACGATTTTAGTATTGGTATTCAACGATATTGGCTTACAACAACAGAAGCAAAAACTAAATTTGATACACTTAAATCCAAAAATCAATGGAGTGCGGACGGCACTAATTTTTCACAGTTTCCACAACTTAAATACTTACCGAAACAATATATTCCTTCCATTGACGGAAACAGAATAAACCAAATATTAAAAAATAACTACCATAATGGTTCTTATACAATAGAGTTTTTTGATGAAATTAAATCGAATCTAAGCTTTCTATTAAAATTAGAAGCCTTAGATAAACTAAACGATATATGTGCAAAAATCAAAAATTTAATTCCCATAGACCTTTCAATTGTTCGTGATAGAATTGGAAACTTCGTATTCCAATTCCCAATAACGATAATAGATTCACATTCTAAAGCACTTCCGACTTGGGACGGTGTTGATATGAGTTTTTTCTGGCATAATTCAGTTTCTTCAATTCCTGACTGTCTAATACAAGTTGAGTCAACCTTTGACAAAAATTATATGGGAGCTGTGATTGAGGACTATAACAAATCTAACAACCCAAAAATTATCATTGGAAATCTTGACCAAATAAATCATATAAAAATATGGCGTAAAGAACCTACGCTAATTTTATCATCACATAGTGGTTCTTATATTCGAGATTTGGATTTCAATTTGAGTATCATAAGTCCAGAACCAAGAATTTTTGAAATTAATAGTGCAATTCAGCAAATTCAAGTTGCTAGTAGTGATAGAAGAGCGAAAAAGAAAAAAGACAATAGTTACAAAATACACATCAATAACTATCTTTACGATGCGGAAAAAAAACAATTAGAGAAATCTTTATCCTTTAAACAATATAAAAAAGGGGCATCTGGAGGAGTAGAAGATTTACAAAAACTTATTCAACAAAAAGATGAAAATGGTGTTTACATATGGGATCCATTTTTGAGTTCAACCGATATTCTTAAAACGCTATTTTACTCTAAAACCGCAGGCGTTCCTTTAAAAGCAATTGGTTCTATTAATGATACTGTAAAAATGGTTTATCAAAAAAAGGGGATGTCTATTTCGGATATAATTGCAGAATATAAAACTAAGTTAGACAATCCAAATCACAATAATCATCTTCTGAATCTTGAGTTTCGTATTCAACATACAAATTTTGGTTGGGCTTTTCACGATAGATTTCTCATTTTCCCAAGTGGTGAACTGAAAAGACCACAAGTATATTCACTTGGCACATCAATTAACTCTTACGGAGATAATCATCATATATTGCAAGAGGTTTCTCACCCACAACCTGTTGTTGATGCGTTTAATGAATTGTGGGATAAATTAAATAATTCTGATTGCTTAGTATGGAAATTCCCGAAATGATATTAACTCAAGCATTAGCGAAACATTATTCATCTTCTATTCACCTAGAACTGAATAGTGTTTTAAAAAAACTTGAAAGCAAAAAACTTGAAGACTTTCTTAATGGCGAAAGAAAGGAAGAAATGCGGACAATAGATAATGAAATTCGCTATATTATAACCACAAATGTTTATAACAATCAGAAATCTGAAAGTGAAAAAGTTGAAGTAATCGCACAGATTATTTTTACAATTACAGAATATCTTCGCAAAGGTCTTTCAGGTGGCGATGTCAGAGCTATCCTAATTTTTCTGGGTGTAAATTGCTACTTACAAATAGAAATTGAAAGATTACTTTCTAAAAAAGAATTAGAAGATGTTTACACAAAACCAGTTTCTGAAAAAGTTACCGAGATACTAAAAAGCATTAGATTGGAAACAAAACCATTGCCTGATGCACCATATCACGAAAAGGAAATGATGAGTGAATCATTAGACGGATTTACCCAAAACAACATTGCTAAAACATACAGGCTTATTGAAGGCATTGAACTTAATGGACGTGGATTTCATTTCAACTTTTTATTAGAACATTTAATCACTTTCCTGTATCGTGTAAACTTCCCCCGTTTTATAAATGCTTTGTCATATTTACAGAACCCAAGCGATTTTGTCTTTTACTTTCAAAGTTTCAAAAAAGAAGACCTATTAAAAATAGCCAACGAATCCTCACTTTCAAACAAATGGCTAAACTTTGAAATTATTCGTCAACTTTTAAAAAAAGATACCGAGGAAAATATTGATGAATTTGAAGTTGATGTTTTAAAAAACGTTCTCAACAGAATAGGGCATAGTGACTTTGAGTTCTTGAGACAAACAGCGACATACTTCCAAAGAAGCAGACTTTTTAACGCTTCATTAGGGGTTTTCTTGGTGTCAGCAAGTGACACCCAAATAGAAGAAGTTGTATCCGATTTTGTTCTTAGTGAAAGTTCATCTAATCTAACCTCAAGAAACACGCTAAGAGAACACTTTGTAAAATCCGCATCTGACGTACAATTTGATATGATCCATAGATTAGTTTTCAGAAAATGGAAAAATTATTTTGACAGTATTCTGGCGTCAGCTGATTTTTATCAAAACAAACTTTTGCTTACTGACTTTAGTGAGTTCGTTCTTTATTATCATACACACCTGACAAAAGATAATGATTTGCTTTCGGCAATGGAAAATTTAATAGAAAAAATTACGTTTATTGACTCTGAATGGACAACTTCTAAAATGCAACAAACAACTAGATTTCACTTATATTATTCCGAACTATTCTTGTTAACATTTGCATACAGAAACAAAAGATTGAATAACCCTCAAATGCTGGCGAAATATGACAATCTTATTTCTGATAGAATTCAATTTTCACGATACAATTCAACAGAAACCAAAAATAGTTTTGAACAAGGTAAACTAAATATTGACTGGACAAAAGAATATGAAGCATAAAGCTAGTAAATTGAGTTATCCAACATATTTGCTATTTACTTTTTCTTTACTGCTACTTTTTCCAATTTTAAAGGCCGCTTAGCAGGCTTAATTCTTCCGATAACCATATTTCATTATGGAAGTAACATAATTGGAAGCTTCGTTCCAAACAAAGTAGAGAAAATCATTTTTTGAAATTACAATTTGATTCCAAATTCTGTAATCAAGTACTTTGTTTCGGGAAGAGCAAGAAGATCGGATTTTGTGTTTCCATTTTTTAATCGGTACAGACATATACGGATACAATCGAAGTAAGGATGATCTTTCCATGAAACATAAGGGACTTTGTTGGTTCTAAGGATGGAATGTAAGAAGAAAGCTGCTCTAATATTTGCTAAAAGTAATCTATCAAAATCCGGAGTGTATTCACAACTTTGAGGATCCAATCTGTGAGGTCTTTTCAATCCCCCATTTTTTAGGGAATATGCCCAATTATCATATAAATCAAGCCAATTAATCTCACTCTCCAAATAAAATTCAGGATCGAGTTTGTAGTTTATTTCAGGCAAACCCGGAAATTGACTAGCAGTTGGATCAATAATTTGTTCTGAATTTTGCCCATCCTTTATCCAAAAATGATCCAGACTAATTCCGTCCGTGCCTGTACATTTGCCTCCAGCTAGGATAACGTCATAATTGAGCTTTAAAAAAATTGATAAAGGATAAGAAAGAGCGAAACAAATATTATTTGGTCGATCATTTTGAATCACATTTGATCGAAAGTGCTCAACTTCTTCTTTTAAGTCTTCGTCTGGCCAACTCATATAAAAATATCATTTAAAGTTATAATATCAATAAAATGTTGAAATCACATAAATATTAAAGCAAACAGTATTATAATTGTAAATGTATTAAAAAGTAACGCAAGCCTTTATGCCAAATACTAAATTAATTAGTTGAGTCAAGATTCGCTCTTCCATTTTTTATAATGCTTTTAGTTTATTCATAAAATCAGTCGCAGCCTTGCTGTCTGCGCTTTTTTTGAATTTTCTTTCAACCTTCTTGTCAAGAGGTTCATTGATAAATTTTGATAGTTCTAATTTATTATCATCAGCGATTGCTTTTAAAATGCCATCTGCATTTTTGAAAGTAGCCTTGACATACTCTTCCATTTTTTTTGAAAAGAACAGATCAATGAAGATTCTGATCGTGTATGTTTTTTTTCCTAATTGAAACAATGGGATCTTATTTTTTTTGCACCATGTTTCGATAGATCTTTCATCCGTGTATCCTAACAAGTCAAGTAGCTCATTGATCTCAACAAGTTTATTGGTTATGCCACTTCTTGCTATTGCAACTTCATTATTTGTATCTGGATTTTTCATTTTTTTTGATTAGTCTTATTGGTTCTTTGAAATTAACTAATCATTTGAAAACGTATTGCGATTTCGACTTTATTTTTTTAAATCAGATGGATAAATTTCAGAATTTTATCTATTTTATGCGTAGAATAATGAGGTTAAAGTCCGTAATTATGCGGACTTTAATTTTGCAAATGCGGAGAATATGCAGTATATTTACCGCATAAATGCGTAGAATATGAGTAGGTACATTCATCAAAATAAAAAATGGCCAGCGTTTACTTGGGATAATAACGCCTTAATGTCTTTACTGGTAAGCGTTAGGCATAAACAAGGACGATTGAAGGGTTATATGGAGGTCTTGGGGTTTGCCATGAGAAATGAAACTACTTTGCAAACCTTGACAATGGATGTTTTAAAATCTACTGAAATTGAAGGAGAATTATTAAATCCTGATCAGGTACGATCTTCAATTGCAAGACGACTGGGAATGGATATAGCAGGCTTGGTTCCGGCAGACAGGAATGTAGAAGGTGTTGTGGAAATGATGTTGGACGCTACACAAAACTATCATCTGAAATTAACGAAAGACAGACTGTTTGATTGGCACGCTGCTTTATTCCCAACAGGAAGAAGCGGAATGCACAAGATTATTGTTGGCAACTGGAGAGATAATGATAAAGGTACGATGCAGGTTGTTTCGGGCGCAATGGGAAAAGAAAAAGTCCATTATGAAGCACCGGATGCAGACCGATTGAATGATGAGATGAAAGCATTTTTGAAATGGTTCAATACCCAAAACGAAACGGATGCTGTTTTAAAGTCAGGTATTGCTCATTTATGGTTTGTAACGATCCATCCATTCGATGATGGAAATGGTCGTATTGCTAGAACTATTGCTGATATGCAACTAGCAAAAGCAGATGATGATGCGCAACGATTTTATAGTATGTCGGCACAGATTCGTGTTGAACGAAAAGGCTATTATGAAATATTAGAAAAAACACAGAAAGGGAGTTTAGATATTACGGAATGGTTGATGTGGTATTTGAATTGTCTTGATCGTGCATTGAATACAACCGATCTGCGATTGCAAAATGTGTTGAGCAAAACAAAGTTTTGGGATGCTCATGCAGAAACAGTAATAAATGAACGTCAACGATTAATGATAAATAAATTGTTTGATGGCTTTGATGGAAAATTAACTTCTACTAAATGGGCAAAAATAACTAAATGCTCTCCAGATACCGCTTTGCGTGATATTCAGGATTTGCTGCAAAAAGAAGTTTTAATAAAAGAAAATGCCGGAGGAAGAAGCACTAATTATGTGCTTAAGTAGTTACTTCTTTTTTATTGTTTTAACAGACCGTTTAACCTGACTTTTAATTATTGACCGTTTGAAAATTTTATCCATTACCCCCTTATATTCTTTAATTTCTTCATTCCTTATTTCAATTTGGGTATCGAAATATTTCAATTGAAATTCATC
>CAIXIP010000040.1 GCA_903919535.1 uncultured Bacteroidota bacterium
CTGGCAATAATTTATCTAAGAATTAAATTCTAGAACGTGTACTTGAAAACTGACTAGGTGTAACAAACCGCAAAGAAATTTCTAATCCCCCTCTTGATTTTGAGACGCTTGTTAATTTCGACAAATTGACATCGTAACTTATACCGATTGCATAATTAGAATATTCATACATCCCTGTAAATATCATAGCATCCCCAATCCTGTAATGCGCTCCTATTGAGTATGCAGAAGGCTTTTTATTTTTAGTATATTTTGATTCTTCTTGAGTAATAAACTTAAACATAGAACCCATACTTATTTCTTGTAAGGAGCCTTGTTTTACAAATATTAATTCTGGAATAATTAGCAAGTTTGAATTTGCAATACCAATTGAAACACTTGCATGACCAATTATTTTGGTATTTAATTTTTCAGTTGAATTTAAGTAATATGAATAACTAGGAATGCCAAAATGAAAGGCTGACAGCCCTACCGTTGCTTTTACTCCGTCATTTGCACTTATGTACTTTTCCCCCTTACCATAACTCCAAGCTATTCCCGCACCAAAATCAGGGTAAACAAATGCTTTGGGAATATCTTCACCTGATGCGATAGCACTATTAAAGTTAGCGCCATCATATTGTGAACCCCATTGAAGTGCACTTGCATTTATTGAACGTTGCCCAATTCCACCTATTATACCTACAGACAATTTATTAAATTCTGCCATTTTCAAAACTCCATTAATTGAAAGCATTCCTAATGTTGTCCCTATTTTTGCATCTCCAGCTTGATCACGTACAATTTGCAATCCAATTCCTAAATAATTATCTTTTCCTCTTTTATGATTTACGGCAAACTCGCCTGAAATAGCATAGGTTTTAAATGGTGCTGCAACACTACGCCATTGATCCTTATAATTTACAATTATTCGAACATCCTTGTTTAATGCAGTTTGAGCAGGATTTATTAACATTGGCGTTTCACGAAATTGTGAAAAATGAAAATCCTGTGCATTCAATTTTGCTTGCAATGAAATCGCAAAAGCAAGAATTACGATTTGCTTAATGTGTAATTTTTTTTTCATGGTATTTTCGTTTTTATATAATTAATGCTCGGCTCTCTATCGTTTGGATTTTTAATATTCACAATAATCATTTGTTTCTTCTTTAATCAACAAACAATAATTTTCAATAAAATTAACTGTATCTAAAAGCATTTATTTGCAAACTTAATGAGCGTATGATTTTAGGGAATGAACGTAATTTGAAATTATTTAATAATACTCACATTTCCTTTTTTCGAAACAGGAGTATCAGTATTAATCAATGTGATTTTTAAATAATAAACAAAAGTTGCATTGTCAAGTGCTTTCCCCTTATATGTCCCATTCCACGACAAATTGATGTCGTTCGATTCAAATACTTTTTCGCCCCATCTATCAAAAATTAGTATTTCATAATCTGTTACACAATTTGGATTTACTTTCACTTCCAATACATCATTTTTACCATCTCCATTTGGAGAAAATACATTCGGCACAAACAATTCACCACACTGAATATCTACAGTAACATTAACACAATCTGAGTTAACACATCCATTATTGGTTACCTCTACACAATAAGTTGTTGATGCCAATGGGTTAGCTGTAGGATTCGCGCATGTTATGCAAGACAATGCCGATATAGGAGACCAACTGTATGTTCCACCACCTATAGCAGAAAGTACTGTTGAGGCTCCTTGTGTAATTGTAAGGTCATTGGTTAAATTTACTGTTGGTATTGGGTTTACAAATACAGTTACAGTATTTGTATCTGAACAACTTCCATTATACGCTGTTAAAGTATATGTACTTGTTGTTGGTGGTGTAACAGAGATATTGCCTATTCCTTGTCCATTACTCCATGAAAATGTTAAACCTCCAGTACCACTTAAAGTTGCAGTTTCTCCCGAACATATTGTTTGATCTAGTCCAGCGTTTGCAGTTGGTGTTGTATTTACTATAATTGGAACAGCAGAAGATGTATCACTCCCGCAAACATTGGTTACTACAACTGTGTAAGTTCCAGTAGTGCTAACTGTAATGCTCTGAGTTGTTTGATTAGTAGGTAACCATTGATAAATATAACCCACTCCAGCATCTAAAACTACACTATCACCACTGCAAAAACTTGTACTTGTTAAAGAACTTATAACAGCCTGGGGCCGGGTTTGATTTATCCCAGTAAGTTTCGAAACAAAACCATCAATATTATCAATATTTGTTAAATGATAAGTCCCAGTCCCTGGATCAAAATCTGATAGTGGGTCTCCAAACCATCCGGTTGTATATATATCGCCAGTATTACCAATACAAATTGAATGGGCTTCGCTTGCATCAAAAAGACCTGCCCACATAACATTACCGCTTGAATTCAATTTGGAGATAAATGTATTAGTCATCCAGGCACTAGTTAATACAATTGAATTGCTAACAGTCGGATCAAAATCAGTAATGCCTCCACCAAAAAAGCCAGTCGTATATATATTTCCGCAAGAATCAATATCCATTGCATGAACAATTATACTACAAGGCAGTGAATCCGTTAATTTTGTAGCCCACATAAAATTACCTGTTCCATTTAATTTTACCACATAAGCATTTGTAGGCCAACTACCCTGCCAAGCAAATGGTAATTGATTAACACCGGCTCCTGGATTCATATCAGTAGGACTATATGGACCATAAGCTCCACCAGGCTTTTCTCTAACATTTAAAGCAATAATAACATTACCAAAGGCATCAGAGGTAATAGCTCTGCCTTCTACTTGAGAATATTTTCGTGTGTTTTCAATGGACTTAGCCCAAATAAAATTGCCATTTGCATCTAATTTTAACGCGAATAAGTCACTAACCACAAGAGGAACCGCTTGTGAAGTAAGATTAAAAACACCCGCGCCAAGATCAAAATCAACACCACCTTGAAAACTACCGGTAATTAATACATTGTTAGAATTATCAATAGAAATTGCAGTGCCATCAGACTCATTACCACTACTAGGAGCCTTAGCCCAAATAAAATTGCCATTCGAATCTAGTTTACTTATAAATAGCGTTCCGGAAGAAGTTGGGGCTGTTAAATTATAAGTGCCCACGCCTGGATCAAAATCAACTATTGAATCATAACTTTGACAAAACATACCTGTTGTATAAACATTACCGCTAGCGTCAACAGAAACAGATTTTCCATAATCAGCACCGCCACTTCCCCAAGACTTAGCCCATATAAAATTGCCATTCGAATCCAATTTTAAAAGAAATGCATCATTACTACCTATGCCAATGTTTCCTAAATCTAAAGCAGATGTCATGTTGAAAACACCCGCTCCGGGATCGAAATCAACTGTACCTGAAAAATCCCCGGTTACATATACATTATTGTTGTTATCAACTTTTATAGACGTACCTTTTGATTGAAAATTAGCCGCTGTTAAAAGAGGCTCTAGCATTTTTGCCCAAACTAAATTTCCATTCGCATCTAACTTCATAATATATGCAGCACCATCTGGTCCAGCATAGGGTGAGTACAATTTATAATAAACGGAGCTGGGATCGAAGTCAATTGTATCCGAAAAGAAACCTGTTACATAGGTATTCCCATTTGAATCTTGTGAAATACCCTCGCCTTCACAATGACTTTGGTTAGGAGACTGCTCGATGAATGGTGGAGGGTAGTATGTTCTCATGAAAGGTTTAGCCCAGCTAAAGGTTGCTTGCGCTTCTGATTTATTGATTCCTATGGTAATGGACAAAAAAACAAGTATCAACATTGCCTTTATTTTGGATTTTGTATTTTGTTTCATAAATAGTTTATAAAAAATTATTATTTGAAATTGACTTTTTAGTTTTTAATAAAAGGATTTCTGCATAAAAGAAAACGTCACCTTTTTAGTCATAAAAAATCTATTTAATTATTATTGTTTAATGAAAATTATTCGATCGGAATTATTTACTTTAATAAAATAAGTACCTGGATTTAACATGCTGATATCTGAAGAACATTTTTTTGCATAAATATTTTTAATCGCTTCTTCTTTTATTATCCTACCAAAAATATCGCATATTTGAATAGTTAAATTTTGCTGTTCGTTATTCAAGAGCTCTATTGAAACTGTTTCAGATGCAGGGTTTGGATACACTTTTAATTCTGAATTTTTATTTGAATCACAATTACTTGAAACAGTTATGTAACTTGCGTGTATGGAGCCATTAAAATCAGTTTGTTTTAAACGATAATATTTTATTTTATTTGTTTCTTCTGATGGGTTTGAATACTGATCAACAAAAGAATAGTTTAATATATTATTGCTATTTCCTGATCCATTTAGTTTTCCGATTGCTTCCCAGGTTAATGCATCATAGCTGCGTTCAATTGTAAAATAATTATTGTTTGTTTCGGACGATGTACTCCAATCTAAAATTACTTTTGGAGACTCAATTATATTTAAAGAAGGAATACAATTAGCAGTAAATGAAACCAATTCAATAGGTAATACAGTAATACAATTTGTACCTGCTAATTTTGAAACGTACGCATCCGTATTTTCAAAAGCATTTAAAATGTAACTACCTATACCCGGGTCAAAATTCACATTATCACCAAACCAGCCTGTAGTGAAAATATCACCATTGCTATTAACGTAAATTGAGTTGCTTTCACTTGCTTCAAAGCGCCCTGCCCAAACAAAATTTCCGCTGGAACTCAATTGCGAGATAAATGTATTTGATCCACCGATACCGGTTAATGTATAGACACCACTGGCGCTAGGGTCAAAATCAGCAATACCATAGAAAGTACCTGTAGTAAATATGTTTCCGCAAGCATCCACCTTAATCCCTCTAACATCAGCATCACTTGGCACTGAATCTGTCAATTTTTTTGCCCA
>CAIXIP010000041.1 GCA_903919535.1 uncultured Bacteroidota bacterium
TCCAAAGCCTTGCATCAAAAGCCATACAAATATTTCTAATAAAAGGAATTCCAGCTTTGTTCACTTTCAAATGATAAGGAGTTAATTCAATTAATTTATCCTTTTCAATTTCTGATAAACGTTCAATAGCTTGATAGATTGAATCACATTGCATTTCTTTTTTATCCCAAGAAGTTTCAAACTTGCACATGATATTGAGTATGTGTCTGCGAATGATCAAATCTTCATCACTTAGTATATGACCTTTAAATACTGGCAATTCGCCCTTATTGATCAAATCATAGTACTCTTCCACTTTCTTCACATTTTGTCCGTAGGCATACCAAGTATCACTAATAGATGAAACTCCCAACCCAACCATTAATTGAGTATACGAATGTGTGTAACCCATGAAGTTACGATGTAGTTTTCCTTTTTCTGCTGATTTATAAAGCGTATCACTTGGTAAGGAAAAATGGTCCATGCCGATTTCAACGTATCCATTTTCTGCAAACATGGTTTTCCCAATTTCGTAAAGCGCGCGTTTTTCTTCATCGGCAGGCAAATCAGCTTCGGTGAATTTACGCTGACCAGGTTTTACCCAAGGCACATGTGCGTAGCTATAAAACGCAATGCGATCAGGTCTTAAGAGATTTACTTTGTTAATCGTGTCAACTACACTATTTCTTGTTTGCAAAGGCAATCCGTAAATTAAATCGAAATTAATTGAGGTGTAACCAATTTTTCGTGCATTTTTCACGACTTTTTCTACTGTTTCGAAAGGATCGATTCTGTTAACTATCTCCTGAACTTTCGGATCAAAATCCTGAACACCTAAACTTAATCTTCTAAAACCTATGTTATACAATGCTTCCAAATGTTCAGGAGTCGTGTTTTTCGGATGTGCTTCAAAACTAAATTCAGCATCTTCACAAACAATAGCATCTTTCAAAATTCCATCAATCATTTCTTTCAAATGTTCAGGCTTGAAAAATGTAGGAGTTCCTCCACCTAAATGAATTTCCTTTATACGGGGCTTGCCTTCAAACACACTCAAATACATCTCCCACTCCTTTAAAACAGCAGTTAAATAAGGCTTTTCAACATTATGATTAATTGTAATACGAGTATTGCAACCACAATAAGTACATAAACTTTCACAAAATGGTAAATGGATGTATAATGAAATACCATCGCTATCATTTGTTTCGATAAACGACCTTTTTACACTTTGTTTCCATTGCTCAATAGTTGGAGGTGTTTCATTCCAATAAGGCACGGTTGGATAACTAGTATATCTTGGGCCTGCAACATTATATTTTCTGATCAGATTCATTTATTTTTCTTTTAAAATTTAAACATTACTCATTGTCTTCTGCAAACCACTCTGCATAAGAAGTTGGTGTTTCTCTTAGCATAATGTGATGTAATTTTAAATTATTCGTTAATGATTTTTTTATGCGAGAAGCAAAATCAATTAATAAATTTTCGCAGGTCGGTTGATAATTTACTAATACCAATTTTCCGAACAGTGAATTTTCATTTGCAAGTTCTTTATGTGGAGTTTCTGCATTTAAAAGTGTTGCATGATCCAACTCATCTATGATCGGCTTGACAATGGTTTTCATTACAGAAAAATCAACCACCATTCCGCATTTAGGATCAGTTTTATCCTGAATCGGTTCACCGATAAATGTTACACTTAAATTGTAGGAATGACCGTGAATATTTTTACATGCACCATCATAACCGAATAATGCATGTGCCATTTCAAAAGTAAATTCTTTGGTTAGTCGTATTTTATTCATTTTTTGAGCTCATTTTATGAAGCTCAAAGGTACAGAATATTATTCTTTGCAGCACTTATGGCAAACAGGTTTTGTTGAAGACATTTCGGGGCTAATGTAGGGGATTCCAAGATTCATTCCTCTAAGTATAAGGAGCAATGCCATGCCTACAACAAAAACAGGAATAGCTTTATTAATTTTATTTCTAAAATTTACACTAATTGCATTTCCTAACAATGCAAGTGTAAGCATTGCAGGTAAAGTGCCCAAACCAAAAACAGCCATAAATAAACTACCTTGCAAACCATTACCTGTTGCAATAGCTCCTGCAATACCTAAATATACTAGCCCGCAAGGTAATAGTCCATTTAACACTCCTATTAAAAACAGTGAAGAGTAGCTGCTCTTTTTGAATAAGGAGCTTAGTTTTTGTTTTAATTTTCCGATGGCCGAATGAAGAAGTGCAGTTGCTTTAAATTTTCCAGAAATCTTGCTTGAAAATAATACCATCAGCAAAATAAGGACACCCACTGCAATAGATAATGCTTGCTGATAACCTGCTATTACAAAACTTTGCCCGACTAGTCCAAACAACAAACCTAACAGCGCGTATGTGAGCATACGTCCGACATTATAAAGAATTGCTCCGCTAATTTTTGATGTGAAGGAATTACGATTTAATGGCAATGCAAGAGCAATGGGGCCGCACATTCCAACGCAATGGAAACTTCCCAAAAATCCTAAAGTAATAGCGCTAAAAATGAGATTCATTTTATTTTTTGATGAAAATTGTATTTACCGAGTAATATGTTTTTTTGTCTGCTTCCCAGGAAATTTGCATCTTATATTTACCTGAAATTAGTCCTTTTGAACTAATAAACTGATGAGCAGTTGAATCAAGTTTTATATCTGTTGTAAAGTCCTTGGTAGCATCAGAAGGACGAAAGAACTCAATTTTCCCGTTAACATTTTTACCTTTAAATTCTTGTGGAAATTGTAAATCAACACCATTAACTGTAATTTTATTTGCAATAGTATCCAATAATGCATTAGCATTGTTTGTGCTATTTATTTGATTTTGGAACACCAGTTCTTTTGGATAATAATCTTCGCTTACCAAATCAATTTTTTGATTCATACTCACTACAACCATTGAAATAACAAGCACAACAAATCCAATATATAAAATTGCAATTTTTGTACCCCACCCTATTTTACGCATCCGGATAATTATATTTTATTGTTAATTTAATTAATTCCTGGGCCAAGGAAATTTGTATTTACAGAAGTGATTTTTTCTCCATTGGAATAAACTCCTATCGAAAGTTTAGTCTTTCGTGCTTTTATTTTACTGCGATCCATTATGATAAAAAACTCTCCATTTGCAACGTTCTGCTTCTCTAATTTTATCGTATCATTTCCTACCATTTTTATTTCACAACCTTCGCTCTCCATTTTTAAAACAACAGGTTTAAAATCACGTGTTTTATTGATTATTTTAATGTTATATAAATTACTTATTTTATTATTCGGTTGATCCTGATATAACATCCCCGGAGTTCTAAAAATGGTTGTTTCAACATCTGTTCGAGTAACCAATAAAGTAATCAACACTCCTAATAGCAGGGTTAGCACTACAGAATATGCTATTATTCGAGGTGTTATTTTTAATTTTTCATTATTGGCAATACCAAATTCTGAATCATAACGAATCAATCCTTTGGGTGAACCAATTGCATCCATAACATTGTCGCAAGCATCGATACAAGCTGTGCAATTAATACATTCTAATTGAGTTCCATTCCTAATGTCGATACCTGTTGGGCATACATCTACACACTGGTGGCAATTGATACAGGCGCCTGTTTTACCATCTTTTTCTTTTGTGTGTTTTGAACGAGGCTCTCCTCTGATATAATCATAAGCAACAAGTATGGAGTTTTTATCAAGCAAAACACCTTGCAACCTTCCGTACGGACACACAACAATACAAACCTGTTCGCGAAATCGCAAATACACAAGAAAGAATATAAAAGTGAAAAGAAGTAAAGAGATGAGGGAGGCCAAATTTTTAGTTATTGGCTCTGAAATCATTTTTAACAAATCATCCATTCCAATGATGTAGGATAAAAACACATTGGTAAAAATGAATGACACTAAATAAAAAACAATTATTTTAATCGCTTTTTTTCTTATTTTTTCTGCATTCCAGGGCTGCTTATCTAGTTTTTTTTGTTTTGGTGCATCGCCCTCAATCCAATATTCAATTTTACGGAAAACCATATCCATAAAAATCGTTTGAGGACACATCCAGCCACAAAATATCCTACCGAATACCACTGTAAACAAAACGATAAACACAATGAATGTTAACATTGCCAAGGCAAAAAGGAATAAATCCTGCGGCCAGAATACTCCACCGAAAACAATAAATTTTCGTTCAACTACATTAAATAGAAAAAGTGGTTCTCCGTTAATTTTTACAAAAGGAAGTAGAAAGAACCCTATCAAATAGGCTATACTAAAAAAAGTTCTTCTGTTTGTATATTTACCTTTTGGTTTTTTGGCAAAAATCCAAGCCCTATTTCCTTGCTTATTAATTGTAGCAATTGAATCCCGAAATGATTCATCAGGCTTGAATTCTTTATTTTCCATGATATTTTATTTCACAATCTTCACGCTGTCTTTTGGGGCAGTAGAAGTACTATCTTTTATAGCTGGCGCAAGGTTTGCGCTACCTTCTTCAACAAATAAATCTCCTTGCTTTTCTTTTGGATTTGCAGGATTGGTTCCTCTTAATGATTTCACATAACTTGCCAATTGGCTAATTTGTAATGGAGTAAACGTTGTTTTCCACGACTGCATACCTTTTTCAGGCCATCCATTTGTGATGGTGGTGAAAATGTTTTTGATGCTTCCACCATGAATCCAATAATCGTCAGTCAAATTAGGGCCAATTTTTCCTTCTCCATTCATACCATGGCAAACAAAACAAGTTGTTTTAAATGTTTTTTCAGCATCAACCAACTGAGTTTTATCTGTGATCAATTTAACATTGTCTGCATTGATCATATCGCCATGCTCTTTTTGATAAGCCTCTTGAGCTGCTTTGGCTTCAACAACTGATCTATCATAGGCAGCAACTTGCAACTCTCCTCCAAGAATATGATAATATGTTAAATAACAAATTGCAATTACAATTGTTAAATAAAATCCGTATTTCCACCATGGCGGTAAACTGTTATCCAACTCCTTAATACCATCATAATCGTGATCCATCAAGATGTCTGCTTCATGCTCAATGGAAACAGATGCATTGAAACGATCTAAGAACGATGGTTCTTGAGCACCTTGCCCACCCATAGCAATAACCCTTCTTGTTCTTACAAAAAGCAATATTGTTACCAATAATAGAACTATTGTACAGAGCAATAAAAATATAATCACTTGATTAATTCCCATTGAATTATCTTCTGCAGGAACTGTCGCAACCTGCTGAGCAAAAGTTGGCATTGAAAAAAATACAACACCAAACATAACTAATACAGATGTAAGAGTAGCTTTAGAAAAAGTTAAATTATTGTTTTTGTTTGTTTTTGTGAATTGCTTTTTCATAATTTTTGATTTAATTATTTTCTGAATCAGTAGGTTTTTCGAATGGAATATTTTTCATCTTTTCAAGATGCTCTTTACTTACTTTTAATGCCCAAATACTTAGAACAACAAAAAACAAGAAAAACATAAGAAGCGAGATAAGAGGAAAAATTCCTACTCCGGCTATCGATTCTAAATAGTTAATAAATTTCATTTTTACGGTTTTGTAGTTGCTGTTGACGCTGATTTACTAGAAGTGATGTCTTTACCTAAACGTTGCAAATATGCAATGATTGCAATTATTTCTTTATCACTTGAAGTTTCAATTTTTTCCTTTTTCAAACTTTCTGCAATTCCATTCGCCTGAATCACTAGATCTGCATTTGCTTTCTTGTCATATCCTTCTGGATATGGCACGCCAAGTGTTTGCATTGCTCTAATTTTAGCTGGCGTTGACGCTGTATCCAGCTTATTGTCATGCAGCCATTGGAATGTTGGCATAATAGAACCAGGAGATAAACTACGTGGGTCCAACAAGTGATTATAATGCCAAGCATCTGACTTTTTAAGATTACCAACTCCTTCACGAGCTAAATCTGGTCCAGTGCGTTTTGAACCCCATTGGAATGGATGATCATACACAAATTCCCCTGCTTTTGAATATTCGCCATAACGCTCCGTTTCGAAACGCAAAGGTCGAACCATTTGAGAGTGACAAACATAACAACCTTCTCTAATGTAAAGATCTCTTCCCTGCAATTCAAGTGGCGTGTATGGTTTAACTTCTACAATAGTTGGAATGTTAGATTTTACTAAAAATGTTGGTACAATTTCAATTGCTCCACCAATTAGCACTACCACAAGACTCAACACCATAAACTGAATTGGTTTACGCTCGAATACTCTATGCCAGTGCTCTCCAGCATGACTTCCTTCATCTTTTGTTAGTGCAGGAGCCTCTGCTTCTTCATTAGCCAATAATGAACCTGCTTTAACTGTTTTAATAATATTGTAAGTCAATAAAACAAAACCTGAAAGATATAAGAATCCACCTAGGGCACGCATCATGTGCATCGGACGCAATTGAATAACTGTTTCAAGGAAGTTTGGATATTTCAATAAACCTTCTTTTGTGAATTCTTGCCACATGAAATACTGAGTAAACCCTGCCCAATACATTGGTACAACATAGAATAAAATACCTAATGATCCCAGCCAGAAATGCCAGTTAGCTAATTTTTTAGAATATAATTCTGTGCGGAAAATTTTTGGTACGATCCAATATAATACACCAAATGTTAAGAATCCATTCCAACCCAAAGCACCAACGTGAACGTGTGCAATAACCCAATCGGTAAAATGTCCGATAACGTTAACATTCTTTAATGCTAACATTGGTCCTTCAAATGTTGCCATACCATATGCGGTAACAGCAACAACTAAAAATTTCAACACAACACTTTCACGCACTTTATCCCAAGCACCACGCAAAGTCAACAATCCATTGATCATACCACCCCATGATGGAGCAATTAACATGATTGAAAATGCTGTTCCTAAAGATTGAGCCCAAACCGGTAAAGCTGTGTATAACAAGTGATGTGGGCCTGCCCAAATGTATAAGAAAATTAAGGCCCAAAAGTGAACAATAGATAAACGATAAGAGTATACTGGACGTTCTGCAACTTTTGGAACGAAGTAATACATTAATCCTAAATAAGGAGTTGTAAGGAAAAATGCAACAGCATTGTGACCATACCACCATTGAATTAATGCATCTTGAACCCCTGCATACCATGAATAACTTTTAAATAGTGAAACAGGAATCTCAAATGAGTTAACAACATGAAGTAACGCTACTGTTACAAAAGTTGCAATATAAAACCAAATAGCAACATATAAATGACGCTCTCTACGTTTAATGATAGTACCGAACATGTTCCATCCAAACACTACCCAAATTAATGTAATAGCAATATCAATAGGCCACTCTAATTCAGCATATTCTTTACCTGTTGTGATTCCAAAAGGCAATGTCAATAATGCCGCAACAATAATTAACTGCCAACCCCAAAAGTGAATCTTACTCAAGCCGTCACTAAACATACGTGCTTTACACAAACGTTGTAATGAATAATATACACCCATAAAAATTCCATTACCAACAAATGCAAAAATCACTGCATTAGTATGTAATGGACGAATCCTACTAAATGTAACTTGCTCAAATAAATTAAGTTGAGGGAAAATCAATTCCAACGCTATCCACAAACCAACCGTCATACCGGCTAATCCCCAGAAAATAGTAGCAAATGCAAATTGCTTTACAATCTTGTTGTCGTACGAAAACTTTTCTAATTCCATAAATTATTATTATTAATTATTATTCTTTGTTAACA
>CAIXIP010000042.1 GCA_903919535.1 uncultured Bacteroidota bacterium
CGACATTGAATCACGAATAGCCGAAATGCTTCAGGAAAAAGTAAACAAAACAAAACAAGCAGTTTTGATGAGTGATGTGGAATCTGTTATCAGTGTAATGGGCAAACCCGAAGATTTTGCTGGGGAAAACGAATCATCTGAAAATAAACAATCTGCATCAAGTGAAAACAATACCTATTCACCAAATACAACAAGAAGACGTGTTTTCAGGGATCCTGATGATAAAGTTTTGGGAGGTGTATGTTCAGGAATTTCGAGCTATTTTGATTTTGATCCTATTTGGCTTAGAGCAGCTTTTGCTATTAGTTTTTTTGTTTTTGGAACGGGATTATTGCTATATATTATTTTAGTTATTATTATTCCAAAAGCAAAAACAACTGCTGAAAAATTAGAAATGCGTGGAGAAAAAGTTGATGTCAATAACATTGGAAAGGCTGTTAATGAAGAGTTCGAAGAATTTAAAAAACGCATGAAGAATTTTGGTGATGAAGTAAAATCACCGGAAAATAAAGCAAGAATTAAAAGCACTGCCGAAAAATTCAGAGATTTTGTTGGAGATGTCTTTTTCAACATGCTTACTATTACAGGGAAAATATTTGCATTCATCTTTATCTTTATTGGTATTGTATTAATGATTGGCTTGATGGCAACTATTTTCGGAAAAGGAACTATTTCAATTTTCGATTCACCAATTACATCCATTCATTTTTCTTTATATCAACTTAGTTCTGCTGTTTTACCAACTGATCTGCCAGTTGAATTTGTTGTATTAGGATTGATCCTATTTATTGGTATCCCACTACTTTCAATGATATATGGAGGAATAAAATATCTTTTCGGAATAAAACAAAAAAACAAAATAGTAAAATATACTGCAAATATTTTATGGTTAACAGGTCTTGCTTTACTACTTTATGTAGGCATTCAAATTGGAAGTGATTTTTCAGAACAAGCCACAACAAAACAAACAATTGATATTTTGCAACCCAGTGGAAATACATTATATCTTGATATGAAACAAAGTGCCGAAGATGATTTAGATGTAACATATGTTCATCACCGAAAAGTCCGTTTTGGAGATTGGACAATGATATCAAAAGATGATAAAAGTTTCCGCTTAGGTTATCCCGAATTAACTATTGTAAAAAGTGAAACGAACAATTTCGAAATAGTTGCTATAAAATCTGCACAAGGGTTCGATAAAAAAGAAGCAACATATCGCGCAAAAAATATAAATTATGGAATCAGTCAAATTGATTCAACTGTTCAATTTAATAGCTTTTTTGATATTGAAGCTATGGACAAACTGCGCGGTCAGAATGTGAAAATCCTATTGAAAGTGCCTCTTAACAAAACAATATATTTAAGTAAACGAATGGAGAAAATAATTTTTGATATTGATAATGTAAATGATGCATTGGATAGTGATATGGTAAACCGGAAATGGATAATGACTAGCAAAGGACTTGAATGTATTGATTGTAATGGCTTAGAAAACGTTCACAAATATTAAAAAGTAATATTTCAGGCAACATTGTAACTTTTAATAAATCATATACGTCTGAGAATAAAACAAGTTTACTATTCATAAAAAGGGTCGAATAGTTTTGTGCAAAAATTTATGGCTTGAGTTCGTAGCATTTCTTAAGCCCGATCCTTCTTAAAAAATCGCATTGAAATAATATTTCATGCGATTTTGTTTTTTTCGTACATTCGTTCAAATACAAATTTGAATGAAAAATATCTTCCTTTTCCTAATCACACTTCTTTCTTTTTATTCTGCAAAATCGCAAGATACAATTGTCAAAAAAAGTGGCGAAATTGTTATTGCAAAAGTAATAGAGATCAACCCCAATGAGGTAAAATACAAACGTTTTGATTTCCAGGAAGGGCCAATTTATATTGAGATGAAATCAAATATCGATAAGATAATTTATTCAAATGGGGTAAAAGAAATTTTTTCGTCACAACCTGCTACACAAACTAATCAGGTTGTTATAACAAACAATGAAACTCCCCGTGATTATTACAATCGCCCCATCATAGCAAGTAATAAAATTGAAAAATGGGGTTTACAATATAGATATCATAATGAAAGATTAACTGAACGAGATCTTTATGAAATTTTAAACCAAACTAAAGATAAAAAAATAGTCAGTTTAGTTGCTCAAGCAAAAGAGGCAAAAGGAATGCAATATCTAGGGTTTTTAGCTATTCCATTTGGAGTTGCTTCCGGAATTTTCTTCTTAAAAAGTACCGGAATGTTTAATACTTCATACAGCAATTCAAACAGAAATCAGTACGGGTTAAACAATAATGACCTTGTATTAAGCGGAATATTTTTGGCAGGGACTATTACTTTCCCGATCATTTCTGGAGTACAGAAAGCCAAAAGAAATACTTATAATCATGATGCTGTAAAATTATATAACGAAAAGTTTTAAAGAAGTATGAAAAAAACAATAACTCTTTTTGCAATAGTACTATTCATTTCAAACATTGCAAAATCACAGGATACCATTGTAAAAATAAATGGAGATACAATTATTGCAAAAATTTCAGAAATTACTCCAACAGAAATAAAGTTTAAAAAATTCAATTTTCAGGATGGACCATCTTACATTGAAAACAAATCAGAGATAAAACAAATCACTTATTCAAATGGATTAAGGGAAGTGTTTTCAACAGTTAAAGAAACAAAAACAAACACCCCAGAAACAGCTGCTAATAATGACTATTACAATCCGAATACTGCACCAGTAGCTCCTCAAAAGAAAATAGAACCGTATGGGGTCCGTTATAAATATCAAGGCAGAAAAATTGGAGAAAGAGAGATGCAAGAAGTTTTAATGAGTACAAAAGACAAACAAATTATTGGATTAGTTCGCTCCGCTAAAGACGCAAAAACGATGCAATACATGGGTTTTGCTGCAATTCCTTTTGGAATTACTGCTTTAGTTTTATTTGCAAGCTCTTTTGATAGCTACGGAAATGTAGACTCAGGGAAAATGACAGGAGCAGGAATAATGGTATGCGCAACATTCGCATGTCCAGTAGTTTCAATTGTTAATAAACACAAACGAACGAAAATGAATAAACAAGCCGTTCAACTTTACAACGAAAAATACTAAATGTCCAATTAGTTTTTATTTCCCTCCTATTTCGTACATGATTTTTATCATGTAAATACGTATATTTGTTTCCTTATATTTTCAATCAAATTTTATTAAAACAAATCAAGGTGGCTGAAACAGTTTTGTCAGAAAAAAAAGCGGAATTATCCAAAGAAGAATTCGTAAAAGTAGTTTTAAATGACTACCGTATTGCCAATGAAAGCAGAGAAGCTAGTCTTATGGGAAGACGAGAGGTTCTTTCAGGAAAAGCAAAATTCGGAATTTTTGGTGATGGTAAAGAAGTTGCTCAATTAGCGATGGCTAAGGTTTTTCGTGAAGGCGATTTTCGTGCAGGATATTACCGCGATCAAACATTTATGTTTGCAATAAATAATCTTTCCTTACAGGAATGGTTTGCGGGTTTATATGCACATACTGACGTAACCGCTGAACCAATGGCTGCTGGCCGACAAATGGGGGGCCACTTTTCAACCCGCAGCATAAATGCTGATGGAAGCTGGAGAGATCTAACAAAAATAAAAAATTCATCATCCGATATTTCCCCAACAGGAAGCCAAATGCCACGATTATTAGGTTTGGCAATGGCTTCTAAACATTACAAAAATAACCCTGAATTACAAACTGAACAGTTTCATAAATTTTCGAACAAAGGAAATGAAATTGCATTTGGAACTATAGGGGATGCAAGTACTTCTGAAGGATTATTCTGGGAAACAATCAATGCCGCAGGTGTTATGCAAATACCAATGTTGGTTTCTGTATGGGATGATGGACATGGAATTTCTGTTCCGAAAAAATATCAAACTACTAAGGAGAGTATATCAGAAATCTTAAAAGGGTTTCAACGTGAAAATGGTGGTCCGGGATATGAAATGTTTAAAACAAAAGGCTGGGATTATGTTCATTTATGTGAAACCTATGAAAAAGCTGTAAAAATGTGCAGAGAGGAACATGTTCCTGTTTTAATTCATGTGGAAGAAGTAAATCAGCCACAAGGACATAGTACATCAGGATCTCATGAACGCTACAAATCGAAAGAACGTTTGCAATGGGAAATTGATTATGATGGAATCAAAAAAATGCGTGAGTGGATTTTAGAAAGCAAATTATCTAATGAAATTGAATTAAAAGAAATAGAAGATAATGCAAAAAAATCAGTTCTTGAAGCTAAAGCTGCTGCGTGGAATGCATATTTGAATCCGATCAAAGAAGAGAAAAAAGAAATGCTTCAATTGATTGAATCGATTGCAGCAAAATCTATAAATGCTGTATTTATTTCTAAGATAAAAAATGAATTAGAATCAAACAGAGAGCCTCTTCGCAAAGATATTTTAGTTGCTCTTAAAAAAGTGTTGAGAATAATACGTGCAGAAAACATTTCCGAAAAATCTCGATTAATTGATTGGCTAAATGAATCTCATTTGGCAAATCATGATCGCTACAGCTCTCACCTGCATAGTGAATCAGACAAAAGAGCTTTAAACATTAAACCCGTAAAAGCAGAATATAATGGCGAACCAATTATATTGGATGCTCGAAAATTATTACGCGAAAACTTTGATGCGATACTTACAAAATACCCTGAAGTAGTAATATTTGGAGAAGATTCAGGAAAAATTGGAGGTGTAAATCAAGGCTTAGAAGATCTGCAAGCAAAATTTGGCGAAGCACGTGTTTTTGATACAGGAATTAGAGAAGCTACAATTATAGGACAATCGATTGGACTTGCTCTACGTGGGTTACGACCAATATGTGAAATTCAATATTTAGATTATTTATTATATGGATTGCAAATTATCAGTGATGATTTAGCAACATTGCAATACCGTACCAAAGGACAACAAAAAGCACCTGTTATTATTCGTACACGTGGGCATCGTCTTGAAGGAATCTGGCATAGCGGTTCTCCGATGGGAATGATCATTAATGCAATGCGAGGAATTCATGTTTGTGTGCCACGAAACATGACACAAGCAGCTGGTTTTTATAATACATTTTTATGTGCTGATGAACCTGCATTGGTTATTGAGCCTTTGAATGGTTATCGTTTAAAAGAACATTTACCTTCTAATATTGGAGAATACAGAGTACCGATTGGAGTTGTTGAAACTATTAATGAAGGAAAAGATATCACATTGGTAACATACGGATCTTGTTGTCGCATAGCAATGGAAGCATCAAAGCTTTTAGCTGAGGCTGATATTTCTGTTGAAATTATTGACATACAAACATTATTACCATTCGATTTGAATCATTCGATCGTTGAATCGGTTAAGAAAACTAATCGCTTACTTGTATTAGATGAAGATGTTCCAGGAGGTGCAAGTGCATATATGTTGCAAAAAGTATTAGAAGAACAAAAAGCTTTCCAATACCTTGATTCAGAGCCTCGCACATTAACTGCAAAAGCTCACAGACCAGCTTATGGAACTGATGGAGATTATTTCAGCAAACCAAGTGTTGATGATGTATTTGATGCCGTTTATGAAATGATGGGAGAAACAAATCCTGTTAAATTTCCAAAAATTTATTAATAAAAAAGGGCGAAAATTTCGCCCTTTTTTATTCCCTTTATTTGCAATTAGAAGAATGAATTAGCGAAATTTTAATTTCAATCTCATTTATTGATTTACTACTTTTACTATAACCAAATAACCTAGCCATGAAAAAGTTAATCTTTGTATTTATGTTGTTTTTTTCATTCTTTAAAACGGAAGCACAAACACCTTGGATAGGTCAAGGAGCTACATGGCATTATACTTGGTCTGATCCATCAAGTGGTTCTGGTGGAGATCACAAAATTGAATATATTGCTGATACTCTGATTCAAAGTCATAATTGTCAGGTCTTACAAACAACAAGATATTGGTATGGCATGATGGGCCCAGGACAGCCTATAACATTAATTTCTACAGAATCATGGAGGGATTATACATACAATAATGGTGATACTGTATTTTTTTTTCAAAACAACAAATTTGACGTGCTTTATAATTTCGGTTCACAAGCAGGCAACAAGTGGAATTTAGGGATTGATACAAATGATTTCCAGTGTTCAAAATCAATAATAATAGTTGATAGTACTTCTTCGCTACAAATTAACTCAAACAACTATCGTGTTTTATACACAAGTGATTCTACTAATTCAAGTGTTGGAATTAGTGGAAAGATAATTGAACACATAGGTTCTATGAACTACCTATTCCCTACCGGAAGAAATTGTAACCCTCTATTTATTGTTGATTTTTACACGTTTAGTTTCTCCTGTTTTCAAGACAATACACTAAGTTATAGTTTGCATCTAGGTTATCGTTGCGAATTTCCTTATGATGGCGCAAGTGAATTATCAAACGATGCGAACAAAATTCAAATATTCCCGAATCCAACAACAGATAAATTAAACATAGTTTTTTCTGATAATGCAGCGTATGTAATTTCCATTTACAATATTCTTGGTCAACAAATGATTTCAGCAACTAATAAAAATAAATTATCCTTATCAATTGATTTAAACACAATTGATAAAGGCGTTTACCATCTTTTCCGGCATACATATTTACAGCCTGTGCCGAAGCAGTGAAATCAAATGAAGCAGTACCGTCTGCGCCGGTTACACCAG
>CAIXIP010000043.1 GCA_903919535.1 uncultured Bacteroidota bacterium
AACAAAGGCTTGCTCATGATTTTGCCTTCTAATTTACCCCAAGCAATAATTGACCCTGTAAAAGTAATAGCACCAATAAAGACACCAATAAATACTTCCACTAAATGGATTGTGTGTTCTGAAGAAGTTAATGCTTGAGTTTTAGGATCGAGGTATGAACCAAACCCTACTAATACAGCTGCTAATCCAACAAAACTATGTAGGATAGCTACTAACTGTGGCATTGATGTCATTTCAACTTTACGAGCTAACAATATACCGATAAACGATGCAATTGCAATTGCTACAATAATATAAACCTGACCATGTACGCCTGCTCCTAAAACTGTTGCTAGGATAGCGATAGCCATACCTACAATGCCATAAAATACACCGCGCTTTGCTGATTCTTGTGAGGATAAACCTCCTAAACTTAATATAAACAGTATACTTGCAAAAACATATGCTGCTGTTTGAATTCCTATAGCCATAACTTTTTCTTATTTTTTAAACATTTTCAACATACGGTGAGTTACTACAAATCCACCTACAATATTAATACTTGCAACTAAAATAGCAACAAAAGCTATGATAGTCATTGGACTAGATATATCGTCTGTTGTTTGCAATAAACCTCCAACGATAATAATTCCACTAATTGCATTGGTAACAGCCATTAAAGGAGTATGCAGGGAATGGGATACGTTCCAGATAACTTGCCAACCAATAAACACAGCTAATACAAACACTGTAAAATGTTGCATAAATGCACTTGGTGCAAATTGTCCTAACATGAATAAAAACAAACCAATAACGCTCAATTTGATTACCATTGATGTCGCTTCTTTTTTGTTTTTTCTTGCAGCAACAATTTTAGGATCCTCTACTACGACTTCTGCAGCTTTTGGTTTTGCCGGACTAACAGGAAGTGGTGCTGGTGGCCAATTGATTTTACCATTATAAGTTACCATTGCTCTTGAAACAACAGCATCTTCCATATCAATTTTCCATTTTTCTGCTTTACCCATATCATCTAATAAATGACATAAGTTATTACCATATAACTGTGAAGCCTGACTAGGAAGTTGATTTAATTTACCAATAATAGTAACTCCATTATCGGTTGTATAAACTTCTCCGTTTTTAGTTAACTCGCAATTCCCTCCTGATGATGCAGCTAAATCCACAATTACTGAACCTGGTTTCATTACGGCTACATGATCCGCCAAAATTAATTTAGGAGCTGGTCTGCCTGGTATTTGAGCTGTAGTAATAATAATATCTACTTCAGCAGCTTGTGCTTTAAACAAAGCCATTTCAGCTGCAATAAATGCCGGACTCATTTCTTTCGAGTAACCAGATGCCGTAGCACCATCTTCCTCAATTTCTACAGTCAGAAACTCGGCACCCATTGATTGAATTTGTTCAGCTACTTCTTTACGAGTATCAAAAGCTCGGACAATTGCACCTAATGAATTTGCTGCACCTAACGCTGCCAATCCAGCTACACCAGCACCAATTACTAGTACTTTAGCTGGCTCTACTTTACCTGCAGCAGTAATTTGTCCGTTAAGGAATCTTCCGAAATGGTAAGAGCCTTCGATAACTGATCTGTATCCTGCAATGTTTGCCATCGATGACAATACATCCATTTTTTGTGCTCTGGAAATACGAGGAATCGCATCCATTGCAATTGCATTTACTTTTTTATCGGCTAATTTTTGAAGTAAGGGTTGATTTTGTGCTGGCCACAAATAGCTCAACATCACCAAACCTTCTTTCATCATATCAACTTCTTCCATTGCAGGCTCTTTAACCTTTAGTACAATGTCTGATTGACCATAAATTTCAGCAGCAGTGCCTACAATTTTAGCCCCTGCTTCCTCAAAATCTTTATCAGAAAAATTTGCTTTTAATCCGGCATTATGCTGAATATATACTTCAAACCCTTGTTTCTGCAGTCGTTTAACGGTTTTTGGAGTAGCCGCGACTCTTAATTCATTTGGAAAAATTTCCGATGGAATTCCTACCTTCATAACTCTATATTTTGAATTTTCGGGTCGAAGATAGCAAAATAATTATTCCTTCCAAATGAGATGCAATAGGGTAGGGTATCGAAATGGCTTAATCAAGCATCAATGCTATGTTTGGATAGTCAGAAATCAATCCATCAGCGCCTAATTTTTTTAGTTTTTTCATTTCAGATTCTGAATTTACCGTCCAGACAAAAACTTTACATCCATATTCATGAGCATCTTTGATTGTTTTTGCTCTTACAAGTTTTGAAGAAGGATTATATGCATATGGTGTAAAACCTAATTTTTTTATATTATGTTGGACAGAACCCGCATTAATAATTAATAAACCTATTTTAATTGTCGGGTCAATTTTATGGATTGATTGTAAGCTTCGTTCATCAAAACTTTGAATCATTATGCGATCATTGATAGTGTATTGATCTATAAGATTCATCAATAATTTAGCAACAACAGATGGTTTCGGATGCCATTTCCCATCACCAATTTTCATGCTCTTGATCTCTATATTATAATGTATAGGAGGCAAATTATTTTCTTCGGTAAAACGTTCAATTGTTTCAATTACATCTTTAAGCAGCGGCTTGCATTCGGGCAAGGCTTTTTGTTCGGGGAATTCTTTATTTCCACGTTTACCACAATCAAATTGCTTGATTTTGTCATATGTGAGTTTATAAAGATTGTGTTGCTTGCGTGCTTTTACCGGTTCGCCATTAGGTTCACTGCAAATTTTATAATTGAACCAGGGCTCGTGTGAAACAACAACTTGAGAATCTTTTGATATTACAATATCTAATTCAATTGCATCAACACCTAGTTTGACAGCTTCTTTAAAGGCCGTTAATGTGTTTTCGGGGAAATGTCCTCGAAAACCTCTATGTCCGTGTATTTCAATTTTTTTATTCACGTTTTCGGTTTGTGCATTTGTAAAAAGGAAATAGAAACTGAAAATGATTGTTGCAATTTTTTGCATTGCGCAAAAGTAATTAATTTGTCGAATACAAAATATTTTGCTTCTGATACTTTACTGAATAATCACTTTTTATAATTTTGTGAGGATTGTTTTTTCAAAAAGATGAAATTTGATAAACTAAAACAGGAAGCACAAAAAGCTGAGCAATCAACAAAAAAATTGTTCGAAAAACTAAAGCGAAAAAAGCCAAAAGATTTGGATGATATCGTGCATCAATTACATGACGATACTTTTGAGCATACAGATTGTTTAAAATGTGCCAATTGCTGTAAAACTACAAGCCCGATATTTTACGAACGAGATATTGATCGTGTTGCAAAACGTTTGCGAATGAGGCCTTCCGAATTCATTGAAAAGTATTTACACATCGATGAAGATAAAGATTATGTATTGAATGTTGCTCCCTGCCCATTTTTAGATTCAGAAAATTATTGTTTAATATACGAAGACAGGCCAACTGCTTGCCGTGAATATCCTCACACAGACCGAAAACGATTTCATCAGATATTGGATTTGACATTGAAAAATACATTTATTTGTCCTGCAGTTTTTGAAATTGTTGAAGAGATGAAAAAGAAGTTTTGATTTTAATATATTGAAATTCTATCTGAGACAAAACCTAAAAAAATCGTATATTTATATCTTAAAAATTATTTATTCCCCATGAAATTAAAATTTACATTCTTGTCAGCAGTGCTGATATCAGCTACCGCAGTAGCATTTATTGCCTCATCCGAATACAAAAAAACTAAAGTGCAAAAGCCGCAATCTATCGGAGGTGCCGCAATGGAAGATGACGCGCAAGGCAGAATGCGTTGGGAAATAAAACGATTGGCAGATCCTGCTACCGGAAAAATTCCTGAAAATATCCGTTCATTAGAATTAGCATTTGCTGCGACATTACCTAATGATGTAGAAGCAGGTTCACAAAGATTATCAGCTAACCCCTGGATAAACCGAGGGCCATGGAATGTGGGAGGAAAAACAAGTGCTTTTGGTATAGACGTAAGTAATGAAAATAGATTATTAGCAGGTACTACCTCTGGTGGAATGTGGTTAAGTACAGATGGCGGATTAAACTGGAATATGACCAATACTTCTTCACAATTAAAAGGAGCGAATTGTTTGGTACAGGATAAACGAACAGGCCATACGAATGTTTGGTATTATGGTGGTGGAAATCCTTGGGCTTCAGCCGGAGGAGGAGGTTCCGCATATTACTTAGGTGATGGTGTGCTTAAGTCTATTGATGGTGGTTTAACGTGGCAGCCTCTTGCTGTTACAGCAAATGGAACTCCGAATTCTTTTTCGGGAGGTTGGCAAATGGTATATACATTAGCCAATGACGTTTCTGCACCTGATACTGCTTCAGAAATTTATGCTGCATTATATGGTAGTATTGCCCGAAGTGTTAATGGAGGAACAACATGGACAACCGTTCGTTCGGGAAGTTCTTATTTTACCGAAGTAGCTGTTACAACTACAGGTGTGGTTTATGCTACATTAAGTGATGATGGTACGCAAAAAGGAATTTGGCGATCTACTGATGGTATTACATATACAAACATTCTTCCTATAGGATTTCCTTCAGCATATAATCGAATAGTGCCAGGGATTAATCCTAATGATGAAAATGAAGTTTATTTTTTAGCGAATACACCGGGATTTGGAAAATTGATTTATGATTTCATGGGGACACCTCATTGGAATAGTCTTTGGAAATACAATTATGTTTCAGGTAATGGTGATGCAGCAGGAGGCAACTGGCAAGACTTGTCAATTAATTTACCTGCAACGGGAGCAATGTTTGATAAGTTTCATACGCAAGATTCGTATGATATGGTGGTAAAAGTAAAACCAGGAAATTCAAATATTGTATTTCTTGGGGGAACAAATTTATATCGTTCCACTACTGCTTTTCAGGATTCAACAAATACAACATTTATTGGTGGATACGAGCAGTATTCTTCATTGCCGGTTATCAACTCATATTTAAATCATCATCCTGATCAACATGGTCTGGAATTTTTACCATCAAATCCAAATGTGATGATTAGCACAAACGATGGCGGAATGTTCAAAACTATCGATAATACTCAAAGTACTGTTGTGTGGCAACCCCTAAATAATGGTTATGTAACAACCATGTTCTATACGCTTGCAATTGATCATGGGACAAGCGGAAATAACGTAATTGTTGGCGGTGCTCAAGATAACGGAACATGGTTTACAAATAATGCAACACCAACATCACCATGGAAACAAGTGCATGGGGGGGATGGTTCTTATTGTGCTATAGCAGATAATCAGTCGGATTATTATTTCTCGATACAAAATTGTATGCGATTGGTTAAAACAACTTTAGATGCAAATGGAAATACAACAGGATTCAGAAGGATTGATCCGATTGGCGGAAAAGGCTATCAGTGGATGAATCCATTTGTGCTTGATCCCAATAACAATAACATTATGTATTTAACAGGTGGAAAATATTTATGGAGAAACAATGATCTTTCAGCAATTCCATTAACAGGAGCTTGGGATTCAATCAATACAAACTGGGTTCGTTTTAATGATTCGGTGCCTCAGGCAAATGTGGAAATAACAGCAGTTGTTGCATGTAAAACACCTGCCAATCGTGTGTATTATGGAACGGATACTAAAAAAATATATCGCGTAGACAATGCAAATGTCGGAACTCCAACTCCTATTGATATTACTTCAACCACCACAGGAGTTGTTTTTCCTGCAAACGGTTATGTAAGTTCTATTGCCGTTGATCCTTCAAATGGTGATAATATAATGGTAATTTATTCTAATTATGCAGTGTATAGTATTTTCTATTCCACAAATGCCGGAGCAACCTGGGCGAAAGCTGGTGGTAATTTAGAAGCATCTTCAATAGCGGGACCTTCTGTTCGTTGGGCAAGTATTTTACCTGTTGCTGACGGGAAAGTTTATTTAGTAGCAACAAGTACGGGGCTTTATGCAACCGATACATTAAAAGGTACTTCAACTGTTTGGGTGCAACAAGGAACAAATACAATAGGAAATGTTGTTTGCGATATGATCGATTCTCGCGTTTCGGATGGCTTAGTTGTAATTGCAACTCATGCAAATGGGATGTATTCAACAAACATTACAAGTGTGAACGATATTGTAACTATAAAAGATATTGCAGCATCAAAATCGGATTTGCAATTGAGTAATTATCCAAATCCTTTGAGTCAATCAACAGCAATTGAATTTACATTGAATAAAAAATCAAAAGTGAGTTTACAGATTTTTGATGAATATGGTCGTATTGTTGAAATACTTATTGATCAAGTTTTGACAGAAGGAAAACATTCGGTGATTTTTGATAAGAAAAATTTAAGTTCCGGAATTTATTACTATTCTTTAATTGCAGACAATAGAAGAAAAACCAATAAAATGGTTATCAGTAAATAGGAGATTTAAAACAATTAAAGATATTTATTTTATGCTTCATTCCATTTTTGGCAGTTTTGATTATTTCAGTTGGATTGTATTGCCAATAATTATTTTTTTTTCGCGTGTATGCGATGTAAGTTTAGGAACATTACGACATGTTTTTATTTCAAAAGGGTTTCGGAAAATTGTTCCTGTTTTAGGTTTTTTCGAAGTGTTAATCTGGATCATTGTGGTGGCTCAGGTAATGAAAAATTTAAATAATGTTGCTTGTTATTTAGCTTATGCCGCAGGATTTGCAACAGGCACTTATGTTGGTCTGCTAATTGAAGAGCGATTGGCATTGGGCTTACAGGTAATTCGAATTATTACCAATCAAAATTGTGATGAACTAACAACTGCCTTACGTGAAGAAAATCATGGGATGACATTAGTAGATGCACAAGGAAGTATGGGCCCTGTAAAAATGATATTTACTGTAATCAAAAGAAAAAATGTTCAATCGGTTGTAACGCTTATTGGTAAACATAATCCATCTGCTTTCTATTCTGTTGAAGATGTTAAAAAATCAAGTCAAGGAGTTTTTACAAAGACTTCTTCTACAACTTTTTCAACCGTACGGAAGATGTTTCCAACAGGAAAATCTAAATAGTTATTAAAAAGAAAAGAGTGCTTCAAGTTTTTTGAAGCACTCTTTTTTTATGAAAAAAAATTAAAATTTATAGCTCAATCCTGCATTAAGGTAGGCGATTCCAAAACTTAATTCACTATAAACAGCGAAGTTTTTTGCGAAATAATATCGTCCTCCTGCAAATACTGCAAATGCAGGGTAAACAGCATTTTTGTGTTCCTGATAATTAGTGTAAGGGTCATTGCTTGTATAATGGTAAAGTTGGAAGCGTAACCCGATAATTGTTCCTCCATAAGCTTCAAGTTTTCCTTTGTTTAATACATCCCAGTGATATGCCGCTCTAGCAGCTGTTGTGATATAATTCCATCGGTGTGCATAATAATAATTCCCATACCTATATGTATAGCTGTAATCATAACGATATAGTTCTGTTTGAAAACCTGCATAAGCACCAACTCCTAAATAGCCGGGGCCAATTCGTTTTTTCCACGGTTGTTCGTATGATAAACTAAAAACAGGGCTGGAAGAATAGTGGATTCCACTTATACCACGATAATATGCTGCGTGACCAATGCCAACTCCAAGGTTGATAATATGACTATTTTCGTCAAAGCATTTACCTTCTCCACTCGATTGTTTTGTTCGTCCTCCCTCAAATTTTGAAGTTTCAGTATTCGCTGAGGCTAAAAAGGAAAGTGATCCTAAGGCAATTATTAGTGAGATTAATTTTTTCATGCAATTTTTTTGCACAAAGCTAAAAAGTAAAAAGCAAAAAAAGCAAACGAAAGTTCATCTTTCTTTTTTATAAGAATCATTGCGAATTGAAAAAATATAACTATTGAATTATTAATTTTTTTGTGATGTAATCTTTACCTGATTTTAGAGAAATAAAATAAATACCCTTTTTTAAAATAGATAAATCTGCTTCAATGCTTTCGGCAGTGAGGTTTTTGAATTGATAAGAATAAACTTTTTCACCTAGTACATTATTTATATCAATGATTCCATCTTTCTTTTCACTTAAATTGACATCAATAAAAATATGTCCATTTGATGGATTAGGATATACATTCATTGTAGTATTATCCGTAAGTATATAATCATTTAAGCCACTTGTTAACCCAACAGTAAATTGTTGATATAGTTGTCCGCCAAAATCAGTTGGAAATGATTTTATAATCGCATTTGCCGGAGTCACCTTTTTAAACCTTGCATAACCGCTTCCTTGTGCTGTGTTGGCCCAAAATGCAAGTCCATCTTCTCCGGAATCAGTTAGCTCAAATGTATAACATCCGTTAGAAAGTGTAACTGTGTCTTTGTATATAGTATTTGCAGATAATAACGTACCATTTCTGGATGCAATTATAGTTCCCGCGTCATCCTTTAATGTGTATTGATTTTCATCAGGATTTGTATTCGTTTTAAACTCTATCACAAATTGCCCCGGCATTACAGGCGGATAAGTGAATTTCGAAATTTTAGTGTTGTTTTGTGAATACTGATCACTTCCACCATTTGGATTGCTCACAGTTACGCTAAAGTCTGATGCTCCTTGCGCCCAATTAAAAGTTCCCAAAGTAACAGTTGCAATTTCCATAAATTTTAAATTTCCTGTCCAGTTAAATACGGAAGGTGTTGCTCCATTAATTCCGTATGTAATTGTAAGAGATGTTAAAGTAGTAGAACCTGTGTTTTTTATTTTTATCACAGGACTTGTACAAACGGGATTATAACGACCATACATTTGATCATTGCTAGGAGATAGGATATCTTCAACAGCTGCATCCAGTGTAAAATTAGGTGCACCATAAGTTATCAGTTGATCTTCAATCTGATAATAATCCCATGGTCCGCCACTTACATATGACTGTACATCATGATCTAAAGTGGCAGATGTTCCTGGTGTTATATAAGGAGATAGTTCCCAGTCATAGGTCCATACTTCTGCACCGGGACACCAGTTTGCGCGGTCATAAACCCATGTTCCTCCTTGTGGATACAATGGATTTAAATCACAATTATCCCTCCATACCAATTTTGAAAACTGTTGTGTTCCGTTTACTTTATAATAATGTGTTTTAGCGCAAAACTCTGCGCAATTGCTTGGACTATCCATGCCATGGCCGGTAATACGCGATTTCCATCTTGTGTTAATTGCATTTGCTGGAACAGGCACCGTTAATGCTTGCAAATGATTTTCAATTGGGTCGCTTGCTACTCCGTAATTAAATCCTCCATTCCATAAATTTTTAACGCCAATCGGGTCACGCGGAGGTGTTCCTTTTACCATAAGGAATTTAACATCCAATAACTCCTGCCAGTTTCCTGCATTCAAATGAACGCTGTCAGCAAGTAATGTTCGATAATCGCTTACATCAAATGTCCAGGTCCATCCACTACCTAAGCTTAATCCATTTCCATATGGTGTAATATAACGAGCTAATTCATATCGAATTATCTGAGGAAATTTTTTATACCAATTATAATAAGCCAAATTCATTGTGCTATCGGGAGTTGCAAAAGAAGAGTCTGTTGCTATACCTTGTGCATTGTAAACATAATTATTGTAATACGATGGCCATACAGTTAGCGTGTCTGTTGCAACACCCGGATTGTTTGTTGAATCGTTGTATGTAATGATCTGAATAGGTTTATTTATTGTTGAGTCAATTATTAATGTAGAATCTATATGGGAAGAAAAAATTCCTTGCTCAAAAATAATATTCGGACGAAGCGTTGTTTGTGTAAAATTTGTGATCAATTCATTAGCATCTCTCATTGGATTGTCAACGCTTGTTAATGTTGCAGGTGAATGGACTCCTGGTGCCGCATCTGCAAATGTCGAATAATTACCATCATCAAAATGATAATACACTGCAAGGTTATTGTAATTAGGATGTGATGCATCAATTTGTTTATTCATGTATGCTTGAATTGTAGCTTGATTTAATTCTGAATTAAATACGGCAAACTCATCTATTTTACCCTCATAAGTTAATGAGCCGGACCAGTTTCCCTGTCCAATATGAAAAGTTTTAATTCCTTTCATACGTTTAGTTTTACCAGTTACACTATACCACAATGTACCGTTCAGATAAATTTTCATGGAGCCAGTTGCTACATTTTTTGTGAAGGTCCAGTAATTCCATTGGCCTTTAATTTCAAGGCTCGTAGCAACTTTGTTTATTCTATCATAAGAAGTTCCACCGTAACCGGCATCCCAATAAACGTTACTGTCTGACCAAGGAAGATGGCTGTTAAGTAATCTGTTTCCTGAAGAGTCAATGGCTTCAAATGCTGTTCCGTTCATTGGTTGCAATGTTGGAGATCCAAAACACCAAAATGCAACAGTTACCGCTGAGTCAATTGATGCAATTTTTGCGTTTAATGGAATGTTTGTATATCCATAGGTATGAAATGAAGCTACACGGTCGTTTCCTGAATTAGTTAATCCTGATTTAAAAGATGTGGTAGTTGCCGCTACTAGATTATTTGTTGCAGCTGATGTGTTATCATATGTAATTTCTATCAACAGATTGGAAGTCCCGTCCCAATTAAATGGACTGGTCAATTGTAAGCTGTTCCATCCTGTTGCACTAAATTGTGTATTCTTAGAATAAACAGTTGTAAACCCACTATTATTGAAAGTTGTTTGTGATAAGGAATCAATTGTGGTTGTTTTTATTTTGATAGTCATTGAATGCATTTGTCCACCCAAGGTTTGTAGAAAAAATTGAAACCCGGTAATATTCCCGGCAAGTAATCCTGCTGTTGTCATCTCATTCGCTTTCCATAAATATTGAGTTCGGGAAACAGGATTAGCAGCGCCAAAGGGATTAGGAGTATTTGTAGTTCCGTTACCAACGGTATGTGTGTTTATTGATGACGTATCTGTATGAACAATACTGTATTGCCAGGAATTATTGTAAGAATATGAAGGTGAATTCATATACATGATACTATCTGGTGATGAACCATTAACTGTAAAAGTTGGCTGATGCACCAAAGAAGAGTCTAGCAAGCCTGTGTTTTTATATAAATACGTATAAGTTAAGTAATCCCACTCACCGCAAGCAGGACTTTGTGCCGGATTACACTTCAATGTGTACTTCATTAAAATTTTCTCACAACGTAAGGTGTCTGAAGGGAAAACAAACCATGCATCTTGCGGGGAACCAAAACTGAATGTTTGAACAACAACTGTGTCGCCAAGGTTTGCAAAAGATTGAATTACATTTAAAAATAATATTGCAGAAGTAATTAAAAGAATTTTTTTCATTGTTCAGGTCCAGTTTTGTTTACACGAATATAAATTGATTGTTTGTGTCTAACAAATAAAACAATTCATTTATAACCTAAATATGAAGATAATGGAGTAAGTGGCGTGTAATAAGAATAAGTGTAATCTGTTTTTTCGGAAAGAGAGAGAAAAAAAAAGGGAAGCTTTTATCATTAAAAGCTTCCCTCTTTTTTTACTAACAGGAATTATAATTTTCTAAACTTCGCTTGGAAAAATCTCAAGTATTTTGGTTCGTAAACCATTTTCAATCCTTTGATTTTATTGCGATTTTCATAAACATTTTCAATTGATTCAGCAATCACATCCATGTGGGCTTGTGTATAAACGCGCCTTGGAATTGTTAAGCGAACTAACTCTAATTCCGGGTAATAATTTTCGCCTTTACTATTTCTACCTGCAGAAACAATTCCACGTTCCATTGTTCTAACACCTGAATCAATAAATATTTCTGCTGCAAGAACTTGTGCCGGAAACTGATCTTGTTTTAAATGAGGTAAAAAACGTTTTGCATCAATAAAAATTCCATGTCCACCTATTGGTTCAACAATAGGTATTCCAGCTTCTTTAAGTTTTTCACCTAAATATAATACTTGGCCAATACGTGCGTTCATGTGCTCATCACTCACAGATTCTCCTATACCAATTGCCATAGCTTCCATGTCACGGCCTGCAAGTCCTCCATATGTATGAAGCCCTTCGTACACAACAACCATATTGCTGGCTTCCTCATATACATCTTTGTCATTTATTGCTAAAAACCCTCCGATATTTACTAAGGCATCCTTTTTAGCACTCATTGTTGCACCATCGGTATATGAACATGTTTCTTTTACAATAGCAGCAATACTTTTATTCTCATATCCTTTTTCACGCTCTTTAATAAAATATGCATTTTCAGCAACACGAGTCATGTCTAGAATAATTTTTATGCCATGTGCTTTAGTTAATTTTCTTAAAGCTTTTAAGTTTTCCATGGAGATAGGTTGACCACCTGCCATGTTAACTGTTGTAGCGACACATATGTATGGAATTTTTTTGCTTCCATGTTTTTTAATTAAAGCTTCAACTTTTTTTAAGTCAATGTTTCCTTTAAATGGGTGCAAGTTGGTTGAATCATGTGCTTCATCAATTATCACATCTACAAAATTTCCACCCGCCAATTCTTGATGTAAACGAGTTGTAGTGAAATACATGTTTCCAGGAATAACATCTCCTTGTTTGATTAATATTTTTGATAAAATGTTTTCAGCTCCACGACCTTGGTGAGTTGGAATCATATATTTATATCCATAATATTTTTTAACTGCATCATCAAGGTGGTAAAAGTTTTTACTTCCTGCATAAGCTTCATCTCCTAACATTAAACCTGCCCATTGCTGATCACTCATGGCATTAGTTCCGCTATCGGTAAGCAAATCGATATAAACGTCTTCAGATTTAAGTAAAAATGTGTTGTACCCAGCTTCAACAATGGCTTTTTTTCTTTGCTCTTTGGTTGTCATTTTTAATAATTCAACCATTTTAATTTTATAGGGTTCAGCCCATGACCTTTTTTTTGCAACTTTTGCTTTCATAATATTGTTTTTAATTTTTAATTATATTCTACAGAACTTCCTGTTATACGAAAGGAATAGAGATTTTTTTAATCTGTTTTGATGACAAAATTAACTTCACACAGCTTTATTAATGGAAAATATATTAGCGTTTTAGTAAGTCTGAAAAGTAAAAGTCAGGGTTGTAAATTTTAGGACATAAATATATTTTCGAATATGAAATGAAAACGTGATCAATTTCTTGGGTGTTATCTTGTGTTTTAGATCGTTATTGCGAAAAATAGCAAGTGTTTTCTTTTTTATGCAAGAGTGTTTTGGGGATGTTAAGTGAGTTTTAGAATTGGCAAAAACTGTTTTGAGGATTATTTTTATTATTGTTTTTTCTGCTGATTAAAAAGAAAGCCGCAACGAAAATTTTCGTTGCGGCTTTCTTTAATAGTTTTATCTGTTATTGTTTATTAAACTTTTTAATTGCTTTCCCACTCTGAGTTGTAACTTCTATGTAATAAATTCCTTTATCAAGACTGTTAACATTTAATTCAATTCTTTCAGAGTTGTCCAATTTTTGATCAATTAATATTTTCCCTAAAACATCATATACTTTAACAGCATTTACTTTTTCATTGTTTGATGTTTCAATGATTAAATTTTCAATTGCAGGGTTAGGGAAAACAGAAATACTGTTTGCCAATGTTTCTTCAGTAATACCCGATAAACAAGCTTTATGCGATAAACTATGTGCAGTAAAATAGGTGTCGAAATCCGCAGCACTTGTTATTCCACTTGCACCCCACATATCTTGTTCAACAACCGCTTTGTTGGGAGCAATTAAAATATAGGTAGGGAATGCAGTAATTCCATATGAAGAAACAACGGCATCTCCTCCGCCATCTGTTCCGCTCACTGCAGGGTAGCCCGAACTTCCTCCTAAGTATGCAGTCTCATAGGCATCTACTTCTGAATTTGTATTTCCTAAATCTACAGAAATAAAATAAACATCTTGTGTGTTGCATCCGAAGTTTGTAAACGTTTCTTTATAATATGGACATGTTGCAATACATGCACCGCAAGTAGTAAAGAAAAAATCGATGCATACGTATTTTCCAGAATTTAAAATACTAAATAAGTTGTGTGGGTTACCATGTGTATCGGTAACTGTGAAATCAACTGCTGTAGAAAGTGTTGTTTGCGCTTTAGTAAACGTAACACTTAGAAAAAACAGGATGGATAATAGTAAGATTTTTTTCATAGTTTTTTGTTTTTTTGATTAATACTTAACAAATGAACAAAACAATTCTTTCCTGGTCAATTTAAATAGTGGCCAGAATTAGCATTCGGTCAATGAAAAATTATGAGTTATTTTAAATTTTATGCTTACAAATACAATTTATTCAACTTCTTGAGTTTGAATAAATTCATCAACTAGTGTGGTCAATAACAATTACCCATTTACTGTCTACCTTTTTCCATAGCAGGGTGTAATAACCTCCTATGTCCCCTTTTTCTCTTTTTAAATTCCATTTTCCAATAACATAACAACTGTTTTCGGACAATACCTCAACACTTATAATTGAAAAAGTCAATTCTCCCATTGTTGCTTTATCGGGATAGCTTTTTTTATAGTTCTCTAACGTGTTTTTCCAGCCATATTTTATTCCGTTTTTGCCAATAAACTTTAAACTATCATTGTTCCAATAGGAAAGCATAAATCCATCAATATCTCCATTGTTCCATGATACTTCTTGCTCATGCATTATTTTTTCGATGGTCAATCTCATATTGTTTCCTGTTTGCGAAAATGATTTATTCGTAAGTAATATTATAACAAGCACTAATAAATTTTTTTTCATGTTTCTAATTATAAATATTTTATACTATTTAGTTTGTCTGTCGATGTAGAAATTAACTTTTGTTGTTATATCTTCGATTAATTCCGGATCCATAAATTTATATTCATCCGGAATGTCAAGTATAATTATCTGTTTTTCTTCAGTTTCAAAAGGGAAGTTTTCTAATATTCTTTGTTTGTGTTTCTTTTCCATTACAAAAATAATATCAGCCCATGTTATATTTTTGGCTGTTAGCTTTATTCTTGCTGAAGATTCTGTTCCTGCTGACCGAACATTTATGTTAGGTAGGTTTTTATAAATATTTTCTACTGTCGGACTGCGCCATTTATTCCTGCTACAAACAAAAAGAATATTTATGTATGGGATTTTATTATTCAAGTTTATAAGTTTAAAATAAGGACTTTTTTACTCTAGCAAATATTAATTTTGTTTTTCTTTTACTCTAAGCATTATATTATATTTTGATCCTTCATAACTAGATTTTGTCTGATAAAATAAATAATCAGCAGTATCTGTTTTTATTAATTTCAAATTGCCACCCATGTGTTCGTTTTCATACTTATTTGAGTAGTTATTTGTAAAAATGGGATTGTTTTTATGTGCAGAAAAACTTTCTCCTCCGTCTGTTGAAAGATAAAATCCAGATTGTGTATCATTAACATTTCCAGATTTATCAAGGTACATTCGTTTGGTGATGTAATGGTGCCAAGCCCCCATCTTAAATTTTTTAACGCCTGAAATCATTAAGAAAATACTGTCATTATGTATTTCTATTAAATTAGGTTCTGAGCAATTGATGGCACTTCTCCATCCTGTATGTTGGTCAATAACAGGGTTGTTATTTGAATTTACCCAATTGATAAGGTCTTTAGATTTTGCCATTCCTATTCGTTCAGCGCCATCTGAATTACGTCCATCATAAAACAAAATAAATTCATTTTTGCTTTTTTTGACCTTTCCATAAAATACGGCATCATCATTCCAACTTCCGGATTCCCCGACTGACAAAACCGGATTTTTATTTATTTTAAATGGCCCAAGTAATGTGGAGTCTGAAATAGCAACTCCTATGTTTCTTTTCTTATCCGAACTGTAGCCATCCATAAATAAATACCATTTATTATTGTGTCGGATAATATCTGTTACAAATGGTGTTTGTATTTCATTTCCTGTTTTATCTTTTGCCCAAATACATTTTTTAAAATCCGCGGCTCTTAAAATCGGATCTCCATTATTTGCAGCCTTCCAATCAATTAGATTGTCTGAGGTTGCAGCGTATATTTGAATTTTATTTGTGTCACATTCATTAATAATCATAATCCATTTACTCTGCAAACTGTCATATTCTATAGCACCTAATGAAATACTTTTCCCACTAAACTGAGGCCAGATAGATGGATCAATAATTGGTTTATTTGTAATGTTATTAAATTCGGAAGGTTTAGTGTTCCAAAATACTATTCGTTGATTTTTATTTGGAAATCCATTTCCTCTGAAAAGTTTTCCAAGATAAATTGTTTTATTTTGTGTGTCGATGTTTATAATAGCTCGAATATTTTCAACACCAGCATCATAAAGTGGTTTGTTTGTTCCCCACCCAATAATCCAGTTTTTGCAGTTTGAATTGTTTAAATAAAAGTTGGCTGGGAAATCTATCTTAATTGCGGAATCGCTGCTTCTGATTTCCTTTGTTGTTATATATTCCCCTTCAATAGTATTGTCTCCTTCATAATTAACAATCATGCAAGGTTCATTTAAAAACGAATCGAAATTTTTCTTTTTAACGTTTTCAGAGCATGAGAAAATTATTAGAGGAAGGAAGATTAGAAAGAGTCGTTTGTCCATTATGCTTTTTGTAAATATTGCAAGGCGCCACTAATTTACAAAAAGTTCACTCAATCAAATAAATTGTCTGATAAGTTATTGGTCTTATATTTATTTAACAGCAATTTGAATTTATATTCTAATTTCCAACTTTTATTGTTACACTTTCGCTTTGTTCATTAGAATCAGTATCCTTATCACCACCTCTTAGTAGTTTGCTGTTATTATCTGGTGTGCGATCTATGAGTTTGTTGTATGGGTCAATGCCAACTTTTACTGGCTCTTCACTAACGATGATTTCGAAATCCATTTTGTTTTTATTGATCTTACGTTTCTGCAAATACAATTCGGTTTCTGTTTTTTTGCCATTCACTTCTTTGCTTCCAAAAATTCCAATATCTATCCAATCGGCTATCGGAATATCTTTCATTTTTCCAATACTGTCCGCTTGCATTTTTTTGCTTTCTACAGAAAAATTAACAAGATATTTTCCATTTTTTGTTTTCGAATATGAACACTTTGTTGTTTTGTTTTCATATAAAGTAATGCTCTCAAACATATCATGAATAATGTATTTCAAACTATCAGGTGTTGCTTGTTTTAGGGAATTAACAAATTCAATGGAGTTGGTATAAGGAGGTTCCTGATAAGCTGTTTTTTTAATGTATTTAGCAAGCGCAGCATTTAGCGAATCTTCACCTATATAATCTTTAAGTGCATACATGATTACGCTTCCTTTGTTATAATGTATGTATTGCTGATTTTCAACTAACATCAAAGGAAGTTCTTTTTTCCCTTCCATGGCGCGGCCTTTTAAGTAGTTATTCATTTCATACTTCAGGAATTTTTTCATTGCTGGTTTTCCAAATTCTTTTTCCATTACCATTAATGCAGAATATTGTGACATCGTTTCTGCCATCAATGTAGAACCCTGTACGTTTCCTCCAATCACTTGATGCGCCCACCATTGATGAGCTACCTCATGTGAGGTAACATAAAAAGGGTAATCAATAGATTCAGGATCTGCATCATCAATTTTTGCAATGAATCCAATTCCTTCTGAAAACGGAATGGTGTTAGGGAAAGATTGTGCAAAGGTAGCATATCGAGGAAATTCTATTATCCGGACTTGTTTGTGCTGGTAAGGACTAAAATTATGAGTGTAATATGTCAATGATTTTTTTATTCCATTTATCATCCTATCCAAATTGTATTCATGCCCTTTATTATAATAAATTTCAATTGCCACTTCATGTCCAGAAGAAAGGTCTTTCCATTTGTCTTTTTTTACTTCATAACGTGCAGAAAGAAAAGAATAAAAATTAAGAATTTTACAATCCATTTTGTAGTGATAGTATTTTCTTCCATCTTGTTCCCATTCTTTTTGCAAATAACCTGGAGCAATTGCTATTTGATCTTTTGAGGTGCTTAATGTACATTCAAAGTTTATCCAATCAGCATCATTACTTATGTAATTATTCATTCGTGCAATACTATCACTCACATTTGCCATCCGCTCTTTTTTCCCTAATCCGAATTTTTTTCGTGTAACATTATCCCCTAATTCGGAATCTGAATTGTAACCTAAACTTGGTAATAGTTGGCTGTTAAAAAATGTTCCATTATATACTATCGCTGATGAAGGGTTTGTTTTAAATCCTTTCGGAAAATAATCCATATCCATTGTCATTTTTAGCGAATCGCCTGGCTGTAAAGCTTTTGTTAATTTGTAAATTATAAATCCATTCTCATTATCATCAAGAACTTTTACCGAACTTTTATTGAAAATTATTTCTTTCAAATTTATTTCAGTGTTAAAATTTACAATGATACTATCTATAGCTTTAACAGTTTTGTTCTTCAATATATAGTACCCTTTCATATTTACTCCACGTTTCTGCGGAAAAATATCTACATTCCAATTAGCTGCAATAATCCTTAGTTGAGATGTTTTTTCAAAATGTTTATATTTTTTTTCGAAATTGGCGGATGCTTCTTCTTGTTTTTTTGAAGATATATTTTTGTTAAGAATATTTGTATTGTAAAAGATGTAGCTTCCAACAATTGTAAATATTAAAACTCCCGAAATTAATGTTAGTCTTGTACTTCCTGTAAACAATGGGTTGGCAATTCGCAAACGGTTTTTAAATCCTTTTTCTTTCCCACGAACCCAAAGTAAATTTGACACAGCAATCAAAATTAATGCAAACCCTATCCAATAAGATTTAAAAACAAGGAAAGGAAATAAGTTGTGTCCGTAACCATTCATGTCAGAATACTGAAGAACTGGGCCATTGCTATTAAATTGGTACAGTCCGTTATTCCATTCCAATAAGGCAAATGCAATTGGTAATACAGCAACTATCAGAGCTGAAATAAAATATCCTATGTATTTATTGTTGGATATAACCTGAACAGCAATCGAGAGAACACACGATAATGCCATACCTATTAAATTAAAACCAAACAATTCTTTTAAGTACAATATTATTTCAAAATGATAAAACCCTTTATAAATCTGGATTCCAATTCCTGTAAACATTATTACAAGAAGTAGTACCGCCTGTATTAATATAAGAGCAATTAATTTCGATGAAAAGCTTACCCATGGAGCAATTGGGGCTGCGCCAATTAATTCATCAACTTTTGCATCCCGTTCACGCCAAACAACAATTCCTCCATAAAACACAATTAAAACTGACATAAATAGAGTGAATAAACTCAAGCCTATTTCTAGGATTTGGTATGTTACCGGATATGTTGATGTTCCGTAAATAAGTGATAGAAAGGGAGAAACTAAAATAAACAATGCAATACTCACAAGAACAATAATGATGAAGAATATACTTTTTGCAATTTTATTGAATTCGAACTTTGCTAAGAACCATGTTTGGTAAAAACTAAAAGTTGACGAAAAACTTTGTGTTGCAGTTGGAACATCTGCTAATGAATTTACTGGAGAAGATGCAATTGATAAAGTTTCTTTTTTATTTCTGGAGAAAAACGAAACAGGTGAATTAAATTGGCTAAACTGAAATTTCCAATAAGTTGCTATGGTGATAAAAAGCCCTATACCAAGCCAAAGCAAACGGTTGTAAAGCAACACGCCTTCAAACGGAATAACAAGAGTGTTTTGTTCTGAAGGTGTCCAGAATTTTGTGATTTTACTAAATGCTTGGGTCCCGAATGGTTCTATCACAGCAGCCAAAGTTTGGTTGTCGATATCTGAAAGTAATGCAGGTGTTATGTTTTTTATTAATAACAAAATAATACAACCTACATAACCAGCCACCATGTTTCTTGAAAATGTAACTAATGAAAAGAAAATAGCGCCTACCAATAATGTATTGGGTATTATGAATAAAATGAATGGTTGGATGTAGTTAATCAACTTGAATGGGCCAAGTTTTTCAGATTCAATTCCCGGAAAGGTGCAAACAAGCATATGTCCTAAAATGCTGCCTGTCAGAACAAATAATGCAACTAGAAAAACAGCAGAAAATCGACCAAACATATATCCAAATTTGCTAATAGGCTTGGTGAACAAAAGGGGATGCATATTAAATTCGAAGTCTTTGTATATTGCTGGTGCGATGATAGTAACTAAAATAATTACTCCAATTAAATTTGTGTTTAAAGAACTTAATAATCGTGCAATTGCGCTAGCCGAATTTATGATCACATTGCTATCCGAATTTGAAGCGCCTAGCAGGCCAGCTCTCCCCGCAGTTATTAAAATGGATAATCCGAAAAATATAAGAAAGAAAATATAAACTGATGGTCTTTTAAACCAAAGTTTTAATTCGAAAAGAAAAATTTGTTTGAACATTATTTTGAGTTTAAACTATCGTGTTATTGTTGCAAAATATACATCTTCAAGATCAGCATTTACCGGAACGAAAGAGTTTTCGGGTTGTGAAGCAGAAAATATGTGAACCTGAATTTTTCCTTCTACTACTTTGGTGGAAATTACTTGGTGTCTCGTTTTTATTGCATCCAGTTGCTCTTTATCTATTAATTTCATCCAGATCTTTTCTTTCATGTCTTCAATGGTCTGTGTCGGTTTACCCGAAAGCAGTATGCTTCCTTGGTTCATGATTACCATATTTGAACATAAATTACGAACATCATCCACAATATGTGTAGAAAGGATTACGATAACAGTTGATCCTATTTCGCTTAATAAATTATGGAATCGATTTCGTTCCATTGGATCCAACCCTGCTGTGGGTTCATCTACTATAACTAATTTAGGATTGCCTAACAATGCTTGTGCAATTCCAAATCGTTGGCGCATACCACCCGAAAAATCTCCAATATTTCGTTTGCGTGCATCAAACAAATTCGTTTGATTTAATAATGCTTCGCAAACTTCTTTTCGTTCTTTCGGATTTGTGATACCTTTTAAAATTGCAAAATGATTTAACATATCAATCGCAGATACTTTTGGGTAGAATCCAAAATCTTGAGGGAGATAACCAAGAATTTTTCTCACTTCATCTTTTTGTTTTAGAACATCAATATCTCCAAACATAATACTTCCACTATCAGCTTCCTGTAAAGTTGCAATAGTGCGCATGAGAGATGACTTTCCTGCTCCGTTAGGGCCGAGCAGACCAAACATTCCGCTGCCTATCTCCATATTAATATTGCTCAATGCTTTCAACCCATTTGAATAGGTCTTTGAAAGGTTTGTGATTGTTAGATTCATGGAATATATTTTATTTAAAATTCTGAAAAATTAACGGTTTCAAAACATTCCTTTTTACAAATGGTAGATATAGATGATTAAAGGAAAATTGATGTTATGACGTTTGTTATTTTGATTTGTTACAAACCAGTTAATAAAGGACACTAAAATCTTTTCTGATTAAATTGTAATCCCATAAGCTTCATTAAATGCTGCTTGGGCATATTCATAACTCGCGTAAGCATATCCTTTGTCGCCCCAGTCTGTCCCCCAACTATTACGAATAATAAAATGTGTTGGCGTATATCCAACAATTGAAACAGCATGCCCGCCATCAATTGTTTTAGGGAAATACTTTTCCAAAAACCCATTATTTTTTATTTTATTCCAGCTTTTATCACAATCTAAACAGGTTAAGATAGGGCCATGATGTGCCAGCCATAATTTGAAATCATCTAATTTGTTTCCTTTTTTTGGAATAAGATTGTAATAACTTTTGATTTTTAATTTAGCGGCTAACTTGAAAAATTTTTCTTCTCCAAGTTTAGTAGCCTCCCCATGAAAAGGTAACACCTCTTCTTTAACAACGCCAAATCTTCGTGCGACACTTAAAGCTGTTTTAATACTCGTTCCTGAATCATCAATACAAGCAGTTGGTTTTTTGCTGAATTCGTCCATTTCTTTTGCTGACATCCAGATAAATCGAACAGAAAGATCTTCTTCTTTTTTTATTTTTCTTTTTTTTGTAAAGTGCCAACGCAATAATGAATCGGTTGCTGCCCATCCAACACATGACCCTGAAGTTCCCTGGTTTTTTATTTTCCACCAAGTGTTATCGCGTAAATCTACTGATAGTGGAATTTTTGGTTTAACAGAAATGACACCATCTGTTTTTGCTTTTTTTAAGCGCCAGTCATTTTCAGTTTCACGTGAACTGATACAATTCAGGATTCTTTTATTACTTGTCATAGATTTTTGTGAATGGATTAGAGAAATAATTAAAATATAAAAGGAAAAACAATTTTTCTTTCTTTCGGATAATTCGAAAATGTATTAAGATACCAATCATGGTGGTTTTTTGCTCTTGGAACTAAGTTTGCAAAAGTCCATGCTAAAAATGTAAATGCTGGTAAATTCCATGCCATTAGGGCAAACCCGCTCCATTCTATAATTTCACCAAAAAGGTTAGGCGAGGAGATATACTTAAATAAAAAACCTTGTGGAATCTTATATCCCGTTTCTCCTGGCTTCCGAAGATTTATTAAAATTGTATCAGCTTTCCAATTTATTGCTAAGCCGGTTATAAATAAAATTAATCCCAAAATAAATTGCGGAGTATTTAACCAATTCAATGCATAATCATTTTTTGGAGCCAATTCGGATAAGTAATAGCCATTTAAACCGGCATTCATCAAATTGAAAAATATCCCATTGATTACAATAAACAGAGGCATTTTTTTTGGTGTAGCTTTTATTCGCATAGGATAAATAAACGTTCTGTTTGTATAATGAAATATCCACAATCCAAATAAAATCCATACAAAGGAATTGAATGAATATGTTCCGAATAAAAGGAAATACAACATGATACCAAGAGATGGGAATTCCATTAACACCCATCCTATTTTATTATTTATCATTGGGCCCCATTTTTCAGAAGTATGTCTGCCGAAGGGTGCTGTAATAAAAAACATGGTAAAATGAACCAAAATTGCTATTCCTAACCAGACGTATGCAATTAAATTGAGAGTTTGTAAATTCATTTAATTATTGAATTACTTTTTGTTTTTTCTGCCATTCAAAATAGTCTGCAATAGTTTCTTCCAATGGCCTTATTTGTAATCCAAATTCTTGTTGTGCTTTAGTATTAGCCATATTTGGATGCCCGTATTTTAGTGCACTAATTGATTCTATTGAAAATAGGGGAGCTCCACCAGAAATTTTACTATATAATTTAATAAAAGGTAAAACAGATTTAAGTAACCAAAAAGGTGTAATGCGTTTTGGCATCTTCTTTTCGCTTACTTTTTGAATGATGGACGCAAGTTCTTTTAATGAATAGTATTTACCCGATAATAAATAGATTTCTCCATTTTTTCCTTTATCGATTGATTCAACAACAGCTTTCGAGATATCGCGGATATCGATAAAATTATAACCACCTTCAGGTAATGCGGGAATTTTTTGTTTGTAAAAATCTAATAATGCTTTTCCTAATTCGGATGGTTTATAATCGTGAGGTCCAACAATTGAACTTGGCCTAAGAACAAAACCTTCAATTTCATTTTTCTTAATAGCATTTAAAATAATTTGTTCCCCTGTTGCTTTTGAGTAATCGTAGGCAAAAGATCCTTTTTGTTTGTAAGATCGGGTTTCATCAAAAGGTGTTTCATGTGGCAATTCTAAAACAGCATGAACACTGCTTATATGAATGAGTTTTTTAATGTTTTGTTGTTTGCAAACTTCCAACACGTTTGCTGGTCCTTGTGTATTTGTTTGATGAACTATTCCTGTAGGATCACCGTGAATGCTAATAATTGCAGCACAGTTAATTACAATGTCACATCCTTGGATTAGCGAGGTTAAATCTTTTGTGTCTAAAACATTTCCCTGAATTAGTTTTAAATCCAAATCTTCTAAACTTCTTTTGTCGGAATGATACATTGCATTTACTTTGTATCCTTGATCTAAAAGCATGCGACAAACCATATTTCCTAGATGTCCGCTTGCACCTGTTACAGCAATTTTTCTTACATTCATTTTTGGAGCATTACAAATTCGAAGTTATAAAACTATTTTTTTAATGAACTATAAATCACTTCTTGAATTTTACTTCTTATGCCCGATTTTGCTAATTTATTATCATCAGCATCAGGATAAACTCTGTTGGATAAAAATATATAAACTAATTCATTTTCAGGGTCAGCCCAAGCTAATGTTCCTGTGAAACCAGCATGTCCGAAGCTTAGGTAAGAAACACAACTACAAACCGGACTCTCTTTTTCTGGATTCATTTCAGGTTTATCAAATCCAATTGCTCTCCTGTTATCTTTGCAATATTGGCATCTGGTAAATTCAGAAATAGTTGCTGTATCAATGTAACGCATGCCGCCATATTCTCCCTTGTTCATATACATTTGCATTAACACAGCAAGGTCATTTGCATCGGAAAATAATCCAGCATGCCCTCCAACACCGCCCAGCATTGCTGCTCCTTGGTCATGCACATCGCCATGCACGAGTTGTTTCCGGAATTTTGCATCAAATTCAGTTGGTGCAATTCTGTCAAGATCAAATTTCGCTAATGGTTTATACGTCATTGTGGATAATCCTAACGGTGCATAAAATGTTTTTTGAACATAGATGTTCAATGCTGCCTGTGTTTCTTTTTCAATAATTCTTTTTAGATAGTAATACCCTAGATCACTATACAAATACTTCCCTGCATTTTTTATAGGGGATTCTGTTATTTGTTTATAGATAGTGTCCTCATAATTTTTGTTGATATACAGATCATTTGCAACACGTTTGTTGAAAAAATCATTTGGAGTTGTATTGTAAATTCCTTCTTTATAGGTTCCATCTTTTTTTACAGTTTTCATCCAAAACGGAATCCAATCTTTAAGTCCGGCTTGATGTGTAAGCATTTCGCGCAATACAATGTTTTCTTTGTTTGATCCAATTAATTCTGGCAAATAGGAACTTAGTTTTTCGTCTAATGAAATTTTAGCCTCAGGAAATCTATTGTTTAGTTATCTGGCAATGGATAGTCCAATAACACCGATACCTATCACAAGGTAATTCAGATTGGGTTGTGCTACCTATCGTTTTGATAGTTCAATGTTGCTATTGTGATTTACCGCGGCTTTTACTATAATGTAAACATGATCTTTCCTACTAATTTATAACAGGACGTTTTTTTGCAAAACGCTCTTTAAATGTCTGTTTTTAATAGTTCGTCCAGAAAATTTAGAAAAATACCTATATCGGTGTTCACATGATTGAAAGATTCAGCCATTTTTTTTTTGCAACAGCAATAATTCGTCCTTATCTAATTCATAATCGTAAGCATGACGTACAAAATGACGAAAAGCTCTGAGTTTATTTAGTATTTTAAAAGAATCATCGGATATAACGGCAGGCCGAATGTTTTTTATATCTAATTTCATTCGATTAAGTAGTTCAATATGATAACTCTGTGCCGAATCAATATTATTTTCAAATGTAACAGCAATAGATTTAAGCAAATCTTCAACAGCGGTATAGAGTTGTTGCGTTTTCAACGCAAATACATATTGTTGGTTGTAATCGTTTAAATCGAGATTTAGTATGGCGGCTTTTAGATTTTCAATTGTCCTTAGTTGCCTGCTAATAAATGCGACAAGTATTTTTATTTTTTCCATTATTAAATAATCTGAATGCTATCATTTAAAATATAGTCTTTAATATTGGTTTTTTCCAGAAAGACCAAATCTATTTCACGTTTGAATAGTATTGAAAGCTCGCAATATAAATCAATTCTATGTCCCTGAAAATTACCAACAGCAATATCTATATCCGAATTGCTAAGGAAACAGCCTTTATGACAAATTGAGCCAAAAATATATACTTTACCCACTTTATTCGTAAAATATTTTCGAAGTATCTCAATAGTATTATTCAATTCGGATAAACGAATTTCCTCATATTGTTCAGTTTGCATGGTCTGCCTCCCATGTAAATATGATTTTATTTGACTGTACTGAAC
>CAIXIP010000044.1 GCA_903919535.1 uncultured Bacteroidota bacterium
ACCCAATGATGATATATGTTAGGAAGTATTTTTACACTTTTTGTATCGGCAAATAATCGCGTTGGAAAAACACTAATTATCATCAAAAATATTTTTTTATGTAGGAATGTAGCTTAACTATTACTTCTTAATGCAAATGACATCTTCCATTTGCATTTGTCGTTCTGTTTTTGCAGCGATTGCCTTTTTTAGTAATACCAGAACACTGAACTGATTGAGAAGATTTCCCATTTTCGATATTTGATTGAGAACTTGTCCAAATCCACGAATTAATATTTAAGTTACTTTCAATTATTCTTTCTTTATCGTCTGGTAGCAGAGTGTTGCATACACAGGCATACGGTTCGGACAGATTGCAGGAGATAAAATTGCAGCTCAATTATTGCAAAAACTATATCGACATTCTGATCTAAAAACAACTATCGGATATCAGTCGAACTTTATCCATAAAGATGTGGATGGAGCTTTGTCGGATGTGCTGAACTTTTAGTATGTCTTTAGTTTAGTAACTAAAATGTCTTGGTGTGCATTATTCCAATTCGAAAATTTCTTGGTATAGTTCTTCAATTTTTTTTATTTCTGCATCCTTAAGTTTAGCAAAATCCTTTCTTCTCCTTTTGGGCAATACGCCTTTGTTTTGGTGTAAAAATAAAATAAATTGATTCACTTGTTTATCTGGCATATCAATTACATTCTTTATTTCGAGTTTTAGCTCGTCATACATCTTCACGAAATCCAGCTCATTAGGCATGTCTTCTATAATTGAAGCATTAATTATTTGAGCAAGGTAAATACATTGTTCCGTCAAATCAGGGTATCTGTAAAATGCTTCTACTTCATTTTTGTTAGTGACTGTAATTTCACCAGCATCATTTTTTTTATACAAAATATATTGCAAAATTGGCTTTGAATAATTCTCCAAAACGGAATCATACTCCTTCATGTTATTTAACATATGAGCCGAAACAGGAACAATTAGCCCATTCGGAACCAATCCATCTCTCACGAGCATATCATGTATTAGGAATCTATGTAATCTTCCATTTCCATCTTCGAAAGGATGAATAAATACAAAACCGAAAGAAACTATTGAGGCTCTTACTACTGATGAAGTTGAATTTGTTTTTATAATGCAGTTTTGTAAACCATTCATGAGTGTGCTAACAAATTCAGGCGGAGGGCATATGTAATGTATCCTTTCTAAAAAATTTGGAAGGTTCTCGCCAATGTAATTTTGAAAATCACGAAACCCTTTATTTGCGAAACGTTGATCAACAATTACATTCTGGAATGCTGTTAAATTTTTTTCACTTAGTAATTCTGTGCCCTTTTCTCCGCCAGCTTTTTGCAAAAGAGTTATAAAGCGTTCCATTCTGTCCGGTGAAGGAGTTTCTCTTTCAATTTCAAACGAAGAACGAGTTTCTTTTGTATAAAGAAAACTAATCGCTCTTTTAAATACTTGAGGCGTGTATTTTTTTTCAAGCTTTTGAATTTGTTTTTTTATATCAGTTGTAAGAAGTTCATCTAATTTTTTAGTTCTTCTTACGAGCGGGCAATAATCGTTGTTGCCCAAAAGATTATTGTTGATCTTCCATTTCCCATTTTTTATTACATCTCCTGTTATATATTTTTCGTTGTCAAGTAGGTCTATATAGTTCCCGGTAATTTCAATATTAATCTGTAATATTTCCTGAGTTAATAATTCATACAAGAAACCTATTTTTCTTCCATATTTCCCCTTTGGTGATGCTTTAATAAAAGCTATTAAATCTTTTTTCTGTAGATTCTTAAAAACGTCTTTTAATAGTCCAAAATTTAGATCATCGTATTTTAAAGCAAATTCAATGTGATCAATTATCGTGTTTTTTTCTAGTGCGTATTTAGGCCCAAAAACACGTTCTACCTGACCATTTGTGGACACTTCTATTTTATCGAAGTTTCCTATATAAGAACTGTGGGATAAATTATATTGCTTTAGGCTTAAGTGCTCTTTTAGCCATAGGTTACCTACTGCTTGCGACATGTTTTTGTATTTGGTAAAATATATATTCTATCAGTAATTTGTATAAATTTACAACATTTTCAGGTAAAACGTATATTTTTGAAAAAAAATGAACTATTTTATATACCGAAGCTGTAAAACATATAATTCTAATAAAACAAGCAACCAAAATTATTCAAAAAGTAAACCTTGGAGTCGCTAATTGGCGCATCATTGCTAAAAAATATGGGCTTTCTAAACCTGAACAAGAGAGGATGTAAATTGCTTTTCAAACATCTGGCTTAGTTTAAATAAAAAAAACTTATATCCCATATGCAGTATGGATATAGTTTATTAAAGTAATAAGAATTGAGAAAACTAATTAATTATTTAACAAACGTAATTTATTTTGTTAGAAACAAATCAATCTTCTTCCTACAATTCAAACACAACTGCTTTTTCTCTTTATCTACATTACTGATTTTTGCATCAGCAGCTTCCATCAAACAAGAGTGATCAGGGCAATGATCTAATCCAAAATTATGTCCCATTTCATGCAAGACAATTTTTGCAAGCCTTTGTTTTAATTTCGCATCGGAAACACTTTTACAGAATCGATTTATTGAAATTACGCAAGCAGGACCAGGTTGCCAGCCCAAACCAAATATACCCCAATAAGGATTGTTTCCATCCCTCGTACAGATATCTTTTTCAGTTAGCCCCAAGACAAACTGGGCATCTTTGGGCTTATTTTGAAATAGATAATCAAGCAATGTGTCAGCAACATATCTTTCTCGACCTTTCACAAAAGCTTTCATAGGCAATTCTTTAATGCCACAATCAATCGTTTGTATATTGTAAAAACTATCCAACTGAGTTTGAACATAATGAAAGAGTGCTACATCAAAGCTTCCTAATCTATAAAGTGCCACTTTTTTCTTAATAGATTTTACAGGCTAATGACAAAACTGATGCAGACAAAAAACTTTCTACCCTGCCATACTATCCATTCATGAAAATTGAAATTATCGCATTAAGATAAAGCACTACCAAACAATTATGTTTTTTAATCACCTCTATCACTTTCTTATTTATGCTCTAACACGCCTAAATTCAAAGGTGGTTTGTTTCTTATGTATACGCATATTTCAATTCGCGATTCGCGAATCGCGAATTGAAATATAATTTGTACTTTTGCTTCAGATAAAATACAAGTCAGATGAAAAAGCACAGCGGTATGCGTCCACAGGATGTAGTAATACTCTTAAAAATTGCTGCTAAGGGTAAGCAAGCGTGGTTAATGAAAGATTTAGCTGTAGAATTAGGTATTAGCTCAAGTGAAGTAAGTGAAAGTCTAAATCGTTCAGTGTTCGCTGGATTAATAGGTGCTGATAAGCAAACTTTAATGAAATCCAACCTGCTTGATTTTTTAGAGTATGCGCTTAAATATGTTTATCCTCAGAAGCCAGGAGCAATGGTGCGTGGTATGGCAACTGCTCATTCCGCTGCACCATTAAATAAACTTATTCAAAGTCAGGAACATTATGTGTGGCCATTTGGGCATGGAGATCTTCGTGGGCAAGCGATTGAACCATTACATCCTTCTGTACCTCAAGCCTGCTTAAAAGACAAAATGTTGCATGAACTATTAGCTCTATCCGATGCATTAAGGGTAGGTAAAAGCAGAGAACAAAAACTTGCAATGGCAGAATTAAAAACACGGATATGTTAAAAAATACAACAATCAACTTAGGTGAGATCCATAAAATTGCTGCGGCATTAGGTGAGCTAAATGAAAACGTGGTTTATGTAGGAGGTGCTGTAGAAAGTGTGTATATTAATGATCCGGCAGCAGATGATGTGCGGCCAACAAAAGATATCATATAAGTTTAGAAACGAATGTCATTTCATTGGGATTTTACAGTCATCAAAAGTTCACTATCAAATATGGCTCCAGGTGAAATCACAGTTTCATTCATTGGAATATTGTTCCCATATCGTTCTTTCATTTTCTGTTTTACTGCATCATTTGAAAGGTCAAATTCTTTCAATTTTTGTATTTTCCCAACTTCAATTCCTGTTGCTCGTTGATATATTTTCCATACCAATTCTGAGCAATAGATTTTATCATCAGACCATCCGAAGGCAAGGTCATAATCTTTACCTGCGTCAGAAAGTGTTTGGTATTGTTTGTTCGTGTAATTCTGAAAAGTGCCACCTTTCATCCGGTGCATCTTGTAGCTATATGGATCGAAAGTGTAAGCAGGAGAGTAACCATTTTTAGTGCCTTTTTCCCAACGTGTTGCATAAATATCTTCTCGTCCTTTAAATAGGGATTTAAAAATATTTAGCGCTTCCTTCAAAGGTGTAATTTACGTTTTATAATCATTTATTTATCCGCCATATCCGCCAAGTAACCGCCATTTATCCGCCAAAACTATTTAAGTAAATACTTGCTTCCTTTTTTATCGTCTTCTTTTTTTAGAACTCCAATACGAACTAAAGTCATTAAATCCCTTGATGCTGTTCGATCTGGCGTTTCAATTGACACTTTTTTGATATATTGCCAAATGTTTTAATTGCAATATAAAATATTGATAATTAATATATTATAATCATGTTAACATAAAACATTTGGCAATATTATTAATTATTGCCAAATGTTTCATATATTTGTCTAATCAATACCGAACATCATGTTACATGATCCACTCAAAATACCGCAACTAAAACAACAGTTTTCCAAGGTGAATTATTTTACTGCGGAAGATCTGCGTGCGTTTTATAATTCATTTAAAGTTCTGGTTTCTGATGAAAC
>CAIXIP010000045.1 GCA_903919535.1 uncultured Bacteroidota bacterium
AGAAACAAAGTTTTGGCATCGGCAAATTCAGTAAAATATTTCATGTGTAATAAATGCGAGCTGTAGGTACTCAAATCATTTTCGATGGATTGCTCATCGCCAATATCAACCATCATATCATTGTAAATACCGCATTCGCTATGGCTTTTGGCAGGAATTAACAAACCACATTGCAACATATATTGAAGTATCCCAACCGTTTTTAAACAAACAGATTTACCTCCGGCATTTGGTCCCGAAATCACCACAATTCTTTTTTCTCTGTTCAATTCAAAATTTAAAGGAACAACTTTTAGTCCTGCTTTTTGATGAGAAAGTTTGAGTAACGGATGATACGCATCTACCAATTTTGTTTGAGCAAATTTATTGAGGATGGGCATATCAGCATCGAGTTCAATTGATAGCAAACCTTTAGCTCTGATAAAATCAACAAGCCCCATTCGCTGGGTGTATTTTTCAATTTCAGGTAATTCAGGACGAATAGCATTTGTCAGTTCAAGCAATATTTTTTCTCGTTCGCGCCTAAAAGCAATTTGCAATTCACGAATAAAATTATTGAGTTCAAAAACTTCTGTTGGTTCAATAAAAACTGTCTGTCCTGTTGCCGACTCATCATGAACCAATCCAACAACATTCCTTTTAAACTCAGCCAGAATAGGCAAAACCAAACGACCGTCACGTATAGTAATTCCGCTATCTGCAAGCCAGCCATTATCTGCTGCTTTGGTAAAAATCTTATTTATTTTCGACCGTACTTCTTTTTCTTTTTCTACAATTTTCGAACTGATCTTAGCTAATTCTGGGGAAGCATTTGGACGCATTTTTCCTTCATCATCCAAAATTTTAGTAATGGAATTGATGAGCTGTTTATTAAAAGTTATTCCTTTAAACAAACCTTCGGTTTGAGGATAAATTCCAACCCGTTGTTCAAAATACTTGCAAATATTTCCAAAAGTTAAAAGCAATAATTTTATCTGATGAAATTCATCTTCCATTAAAAAATAACCTTCGATGGAAGCTTTACGTATGTATGGCTGAATATTAAAAAAATGTTCGGAAGGAAATGGTGTATCTGATGTTAGAATTTTTTTAAACTCTTTTACCTGCAACAACATTTTCTCCAAAATATCAAAGCGATTAACAAAACGGATTTTGGAAATATATTCCTGTCCCATTTCGCTCAAACACTTCTGGTTTAAGAGTTCCTTTATCTGATCGAATTCTAATTTATGTTCTATGTTTTGTGGGTATGTCAAATGTTGATTGATTTATTTGTTAATTGGTTGATATGTTGAATTGATTAAAACTTCGCGATAGTCAGAAGCTAAAGGCTAATAGCTAAAAGCCAGAAGCTAACAGCTAAAAGCCAGAAGCTAAAGGCCAGAAGCCAACTGCTATTTCTTCACTTTCAAACGCATTTGTTTTTCGCTAATTTTTGTAATGATATCGGAATAAACAGAATCGAGCAAAAGAGGATGTTGCATATAATAGTCGTAACTTTTTTTAAAGTCATCTTCAGAAATTTGATGTTTTTTATAGATAAAGCTGTAATAATTAATTACTGTTTGAACATTAGTATCGCCTAAATGAATGGTGTTTCTGGAAATAGCTTCTGCTTATAAAGAGTAAAATTGTTTTAAAATTTCATTTTCCAGCTTAGATTTGTATTGGTCAAACTTGATTGTATTTACCGATCATAATAAATAAAGTTTCATTTGGAAGTGACTTTTTATATTAGTGTTAACCAACTTGTCACTAATGTTGAGTATTCACCAAATGTTAATTCCTCAGGAGTCCATTGATTTTCTTCACAAAGCTCCGGTAAATATGTATTGAATTTTTCGTATTCCGAAATTATTATACTTGCGCTTGGTATATTTTCGGTCGTTTTATTTGAAAGCCAATTTCTTATCACTCTTATAGCATCGTTTGGTTTATCGTTATGGTCTTTTATATCTTGTCCGGAAATGTCTGAAATGAATTTTTTAAATCTGAATTTGTCGCTCTCAATTATTAAGTATTTATTATCCTTTTGTTTTTTAGTTCCGAATTCCAAAGCACCCATACAAATTCCTAATTCAAGTGGCATGTTAAATCTTGGCAGTTTTGCAGTTGCATCAAGTGTTACTCGTGAAAGATCATGGATGGAATATTTACTCTGCCTGATTAATTCGATAATATTTTTAATCCTAATCCCACTTGAGTCTTCATACTCTTTTGAGCACCTTAAAACGAAACCGCATCTGTGAGTTACAAATAAAATGGCATTAAATATTTCAATATAATCATCGTCAAATGGACAATTAATGAAAACACTTCTGTCGTAATCTACCTGTTGTTTTTCATTATATGCTGATTTTCCTGTTTTTTAAATTAATTACAGCCGTTTCTGACTTCTTTGCAACTTCTTTCCTGATATTAGGATTTGCTTTTATAGAAACAGCTTCTTTTG
>CAIXIP010000046.1 GCA_903919535.1 uncultured Bacteroidota bacterium
ATCATTCACTATTCTTCATTATGTTATTTCCCACTAAGCTTTTTAGGCGCTTATACTGTTTACAAACTTATTATTTCTGAAATGCAATGGAAAAAGCATACAAGTTATATATTAGGAATTGTTGCCTTAATAATGGGGGTAGTTTTGGTTTCGTTGCCTTTCATTGATAAATATAAAGAAGAACTTATAGCTTCTGGACTTATCAAAGATGATTTTGGGATAGAAAATTTGAGGGCAACGGTTTATTGGTCGGGTTATGAAAGTTTATTCGGTTTATTTTTAATAAGTGGAGTAGGGGTAATGTTATTTTTGATTAGTAGAAATAAAATGAAACAAGGAGTGATTGGAATATTTATCATAAGTCTTATTTCGATAAATATAACATCCTGGATCATTGCTCCTCGTATAGAACAATACTCTCAAAGAGCGGCAATAGAGTTTTATCAATACCTGCAAGGGAAAGATTGTTATGTTGAAACGATAGGCTTTAAAAGTTATGCTCATTTATTTTATTCGTTAAAAAAGGAGCAATTAAATAAAAACTCCAATGACATGAATTGGCTATTGAAAGGTGATATCGACAAACCTGCTTACTTTGCAAGTAAGATAACCTCCTTGGAAAATATTAAAAAAGATAATCCTGAATTAAAAGAGATTTATAGAAAAAACGGTTTTGTTTTTTTTCTACGAAGTCCTAAAACTATTCCTCAGCAATAGAATTGGCATTTAATTTTTTGCAAATTCTTTTTCTAACAATTCTCTTAATCGTTCGGGAGTGATAGCATGTTTTAGTTCGCCATCTTTTGAGTAAGAAATTTCCCCTGTTTGTTCTGAGACAACAATAGCAATTGCATCCGTATTTTCTGTTATCCCAACAGCAGCGCGATGTCGCATACCTAGGTGAGCAGGAAAGTCAGCATGTTCTGTAACAGGAAGCACACATCGTGCAGCAACAATAATATTATCGGAAATAATTATTGCACCATCATGTAAGGGAGAATTTTTATAAAAAACACTTTCAATCATTCGTACAGAAACTTTTGCATCAATTGCATCACCGGTATTTGCATAAAATTTCAATTCATGATTTTTGGTAAAAATAATAATGGCTCCAGTTTTGCTTTCGCTCATGTATTTGCAAGCTTTAACAATGGCATTAATATCGAGGTTCTGTGTTTTTTCAACTTGCCATTTAAATTCAAATATTCCTTTCCCTAATTTGCCTTTTGTGAAAACATCAGAAGTTCCGATAAATAACAAAAAACGCCTTAATTCAGGCTGAAATACAATGAGTAATGCAATAAATCCAACATCAATGAATTTACTCAAAATGCTTCCAAATAGCTGCATGTTGAGAGTTTTTACAACCAACCACAACAAATAGAAAAGAATAATTCCCAGAAAAATGTTAATCGCTACAGTTCCTTTAACCAAATAATAGATTTGATAAATAAGTGCGGCAACTAATAAAATATCTACTACATCTATCCAACGTACCTGAATAAATGCATGTATAAACAAGTTTAACATACTACAAGTATAAGGATTTTAAAATAATTTGAAAAGCTTTATTTTTGGCTCATTAATAAAAAATGTTTTAGTGTTCTGTCTTTTTTTTTACATAATTTCGCTTAATGGAAAAGAGAAGAACTAAAATGAACGCAAATAAAATATTCAAAAAAATAATAGGAATACAATTTTATATTTTTCTGTTAGTAGGATTATTTCAGTTATCTGTTTTTACCTCTTTTTCTCAAAACAGAAACCTCGACTCCCTTCGTAATTGCATCAATATTGATAAGCAGGACACAAACAAAGTAATTCATATTAATAAGTTTAGTAGGGAATTTTTAAATATTGGATTATTCGACAGTACAATATTTTATAGTAATAAGGCCCTTGAATTTTGTGAAAGCAATATACCTTCTTCAAAAGGGGAAATATTAAAACGACTAAAAAAATCAAAAGCAGATGCTTTTAATAACATTGGAATTGTATATGCACAGCAAGCAAATTTTACTGAGGCGCTTGATATGTGGCAAAAAGCGTTAAAAATTGATGAGGAGATAGGTAATAAATATGGAATTGCAGCGAGAAATGGTAACATCGGAAATATTTATTGGAATCTTAAAGATTTCAAGAAGGCGCTTAATTATTTTTCTACTGCATTAAAATTAAGTCAGGATATAAATGATAACAGCTTAATCGCTAAATGGCTTGGCAATATTGGGAATGTGTATCGGGATCAAACGAACGATATGACGCAGGATTCGAAAATTAGAGATTCATTATTAGTTAAAAGTTTGGAATATTATCAAAGTGCATTGAAATTGTATCAAGTTTTGAATGATAAAACGGGTATTGCCAGAATGCAAGGAAACATAGGGAATGTTTATATCGACTTAGCTAATAAATTATCAAATAGTGCAAGCAAAACTGATTCGCTGTTTAAAATGGCTGAAGAGAATATAACTAGTTCATTAAAAATTAATCGAGAAATTGGAAATGGTTATGATGAAGCAATACAAATTGGAAATTTGGGTCAATTATATTGGTATTTGAAAAAATATGATTTGGCCGAAAAGAATTTGATTGAAGCTCTCAAGATGTTTAAAGAGTTTAAGGCAATTGAATATTCGCGAAATTTTGAGAAGAAATTGAGTTATTTATACTATGCAACCAAAAATTATAAGTCGGCATACGATCACTACGTAATATTTAAAGATTTAAATGATAGTATTTATAATTCAGAAAAAGGGAAAGAACTTGTACAAAAAGAAATGAATTTTGAATTTGAAAAAAAAGAATCTTTATTAAAAGCGGAACAGGAAAAAAAGGATGCATTATCTACTGCTGAAAAAAGGAAGCAGCAAATTGTAATTTGGGCTGTTGCATTCGGACTGCTATTTGTGTTGATCTTTGCTGCTTATATATTTCGATCACTTAAATTAACAAGAAAGCAAAACACAATTATTGAACATCAAAAGCAAATTGTTGAGGAAAAGCAAAAAGAAATTATAGATAGTATTAATTATGCCAAACGTCTGCAAAGTGCAATTTTGCCTTCTTCAGTGATGGTTAATAAAATTTTGCCGGATAGTTTTATTTTATACAAACCTAAAGACATTGTTAGTGGTGATTTCTTTTGGTTGGAACAAAAGGAAGGAGTTGTTTTGTTTGCCGCAGCTGATTGCACGGGCCATGGTGTTCCGGGAGCAATTGTAAGTGTTGTTTGTTCAAATGCGTTGAATAGAACAGTAAAAGAATTTGGAATTACCGAACCAGGAAAAATTTTGGATAAAGTTCGAGAATTGGTTATTGAAACATTCGAGAAAAGCGAAAGTGAAGTAAAAGATGGAATGGATATCTCACTATGTTCAATTAATTCAACTACTAGGGAAGTGAAATGGGCAGGTGCTAATAATCCATTATGGTACATTGTAAAACAAGATGATGGAAGAAGTGAATTATTTGAAATTAAAGGAAATAAACAAGCAATAGGAAGAACGGATACTGTTCAACCATTTACAAATCATACTTTGCAAATTCCTTCTGGGTCAACTTTATATTTATTTTCTGATGGATTTGCTGATCAGTTTGGCGGTGAAAAAGGGAAAAAATTTATGTATAAACCAATGAAAGAACTTTTACTTTCTCTTTCTTCTAAATCATTGGCAGAACAAAGCAACATCCTTGAATCTACCATGGATAAATGGAAAGGGGCAAATGAACAGGTTGATGATATTTTAATAATGAGTGTTCGGATTTAAAACCAATTATTTTTTTTTCAAAATAAATTTGCAAGAAACGAAAATTAGTATTTACTTTGCAGTACAAAGTACTTTTATTTATATCGAAACATGACAGATTCAAAAGAGCATTTACAAGCAATAACAGAGATTCGTTCCATGATGGAACGATCATCACGTTGTATTTCTTTAAGCGGTTTATCAGGTGTATTTGCCGGTATATTTGCATTGATAGGTGCATTTCTAGCTTTTGATAGATTTGAACATAGCACAGAAAATTACAGAACGATGGGAGGGGAAGAATTGATAGGGGTAACTATATATTTTCTTGAAATAGCTGTTGCTGTTTTATTTTCTTCATTATTAGTTGGTACACTATTAACTATAAGAAATTCAAAAAGAAAAGGATTAAAAGTTTGGGATAATTCAGCAAAACGTTTGTTGATCAATTTGGCAATACCTTTGTTTGCTGGTGGCTTGTTTTGTATTGTTTTATTGTATCACGGAATAATTGGTTTAGTAGCTCCGGCTACATTAATATTTTATGGTTTAGCATTAGTGAATGCAAGTAAGTATACTTTTAATGACATACGTTATTTAGGTTTATGTGAAATTATATTAGGTTTAGCTGGTTCATTATTTATTGGTTATGGATTATTGTTCTGGGCTTTTGGGTTTGGTGTTTTACATATTATTTATGGAGCACTAATGTATTATAAGTACGAAAGAAATTAATATTTTGTGGAGTAGGAAGTGAAAAATTCAATTTGAAGATTTGAAAAATTATATACACTATTTAAATAAGGCTTTTGAAAATCGCATTCGGTTGGGCATTATGTCCGTATTGATGGTAAACGATTGGGTTGAATTCAGTTCCTTAAAAGAAACGTTGGATATAACGGATGGGAATTTAGCTTCGCATATTTCTGCATTAGAAAAATTGGAATATGTTGAAGTTAAGAAGCAATTTATAGGAAAAAAACCAAACACAACTTATGCTGTTACAAAACTTGGTAAGAAAGCATTTAATGATCACTTAGATGCTCTTGAAAAAATATTAAAAGAGAGGTAGTCTATATTTTTTTATCTTTTAACTTTGAATTGCAAAGTACTTTTAAGTATTTTAATTATGAAAAAAAACACAGAAAAACAGTTGAAATTGAAAATCCGAATTTGGATATTTCTATTTGTAATATTTTTAATACTAAGCGGAATAACAGCATTCCCAATAGAAACTGAGCTTTCTTTTTTAGTGGGTCATTCGTCATCATTTCCCGAATTCATAAATAAATGGATAGGAGTAATTTATGATTCAGTAAAAACAACAAATACTCAATTTCCATTTTTAGCTTATGGAACTGATTGGCTAGCTTTTGCACATATTGTTATAGCAACTGCATTCATTGGTCCTTTGATAGACCCAGTTAAAAATGTTTGGGTGATACAATTTGGTATGATCGCTTGTATCATGGTATTTCCCTTGGCATTTATTGCAGGACCAATTCGCAATATTCCATTCTATTGGCAGCTAATAGACTGCTCATTCGGAGTATTCGGCATTATTCCACTTTACCTAGTATATCGACTTATAAATAAATTAATAATCCTAAATAAATAAAACCATGAAAAAGAACGATTGGATACTTGCTACTGCTGTGTCTATTTATAGCTATTTGTTTTATAACCAAGGCTTGGGAGTAAACTTTTTGATATTTACAATTTCATTAATTGTTTTACTTTTTCTGAGAAACAAAGAAGTAATTAAAAATAGAAATTGGATATTTATTGCAATTGGGAGTTTGCTGAGTGCTTCCTGTATTGCGTATTATGGAAACGGTTTGTCGCTTGCAGCAAATATTATTTCATTATGTATTCTATCGGCATTCAGCATAAATCCTAATACATCGATTCTTACCTCCTTGTTTTTTTCTGCATATTCAATTTCTGCATCATATGTGTTTGTGATATTGGATACGATATCACGCGCTCAGAAAAGAGAACCGTCTTTGGAAAGCAAGTCTGGAGGAGTCAAATTTATGTTATACCTGGTGCCAATAATTATTGTTGTTATCTTCTTTTTTATCTACAAAGCATCAAATCCCTTGTTCGATAATTTTACGAAAAAGATTAATCTCGATTTTGTTTCAATGGCATGGATTCTATTTTCCTTTGGCGGCTTCTTTTTGATGTATGGCTTCTTTTATCATAAAAATATAAGAATGATAGCTCAAAATGATCAAAATGCTTCTAATAATGTGTTCGAGCAAAACAGTAATGATGAAAAGCGATTTCTAAATCTAAGTATTGAAAACGAAACAAAATCAGGAGTCATTTTGTTTTTACTTCTTAATTTATTGTTGCTTACCGTTAATGTTTTAGATATCAATTTTTTATGGTTTGATGGCGCTTTACCGAAAGATTTGAGTTATTCTCAATTTGTGCATCAGGGAACAGGAATGTTAATAGCCTCTATAATTATTGCGATAGCTATTATTTTATTTTATTTCAGAGGTTCGCTCAATTTTTATGAAAAGAACCGTTCATTAAAAATTCTGACTTATTTATGGGTAATTCAAAATGCTTTTATGATCATTTCTACAGCTTTCAGAAACCAACTCTATATCAATGAATATTGTTTGACATACAAAAGAATTGGAGTTTTTATTTACCTATTACTTGCTTTAATTGGCTTATTCACCACATTTATTAAAGTATGGAAAACAAAAAGTAATTGGTATTTGTTCAGAATAAATGGCTGGTTATTCTATTCTGTAATTATTATAAGTTGTTTTTTTAATTGGGATTTAATGGTCACTAATTTTAATATTCAAGGTGCGGAAATGAAACAAAAACCTTTGGATAAAAATTATTTGGTTTCACTATCGTATAAAAATATTCCTCAACTACTCACATTAAACGAAACAATAAAAGATTCTGTCACTTATGATGAAAGTGATATGAGTTTACGTTCATACACAAATTTAAATTATGTAGGTGATTATAAAGTAGCCTTGAATTTTAAACTGTATAAATTCTTGGATGAAATGCAAAATATTGAATGGAAGTCATTTTGCTTCGAAAAAAAGCACATTTATAGTAATGTGGTGAACATGAAAAATAATTTAACAGAAATAAATTTGCAAAATTACTATTTGCAAACACTCAACCCATTAAGCCTTTTAGATAATTTACACTCATTGAATTTTTCAAGTAATTTGCTGAAAGATCCCTCGGAACTAAAACAGTTTCCTGTTTTAGAAGACCTGAATCTAAATAATAACAATCTGGATTCTCTTGACTATTTCCCTATGATGGATAAATTGAAAACACTTAATTTATCAAATAATAATCTTAAAAAAATTTACGCTTTGAAAAACACCCCTAATGTTATAATGTTGGATCTCACAGATAATAAGGAGCTTGAACTGAAGTCAATTCCGGCCTTAAAAAAACTGACTTCATTGACATTAAATAATGTGAAGGTTAATGACTTTTCACCATTAGTCCGTTTACCTAATTTAACAGAGTTAAGTATTTCTGGGTCATTTGAAACCTACAATAATGGTGTGCGATTGCCATTACTTGCAAAATTAAAACGATTGAATATTCAAAATAATTTTCTGATAAATGATGATACGGCTTTGTTTCAATCACTTAGTTCATGTGAAGGAATTGAATATTTGAACATGGCTGATAATCAATTAGAAAACTTGTATCCCATCACATCTTATTTCAATATAAAGAAATCAAATAGTAACAAAGAAAAAATCGAACCTCTTTACAGATCTTTGAAAACATTGGATGTTTCAAGAAATAAATTAAATTCACTTTATCCATTATTCTTTTATCCTACTCTTGAAGAACTATATATAAGCAGTAATCCACTGACCAACATATTTCCTTTGGATCAATTAACAAAACTTAAAATTCTGCATGTCGATAATTGTGGAATAAAAAATATTGAGTTCATCAGGAAGCTTAATAATCTTGAAACTTTGAATATTTCAGGAAATTACATTTCAGATTATTCCCCGATTTACGATTTAAAAAATATAAAACAATTGTATTTGGGTTCGGTTAGCAAACAGGTTTTAGACAAATTAAAAAAAATGATGCCTAAAACGAATATTGTTGCAACAATTATTAACTAATAATTCAGAAAATGAAACAAATAACTAAAACAATTATCTGGCTTACTTTATTTAGTATTGCCATGGGTTATTTAGAAACATCAGTTGTTATTTACCTCCGAAAGATTTATTATCCTGAAGGATTTAAATTCCCATTGATTCCTGTTTCCCCTGATATTGCCATCACAGAGTTTTTTCGTGAGCTAGCTACTATAATAATGCTGGTTGGAGTAGGAGTGATGGCCGGAAAAAATTCACTACAGCGATTTGCTTTTTTTATTTTCAGCTTTGCTGTTTGGGACTTATTCTATTACATCTTTTTAAAAGTATTACTCGATTGGCCAGAGTCATTATTTAGCTGGGATATTTTATTTCTTATTCCAGTTCCATGGGTAGGACCTGTTTTAGCGCCATGTATTACTTCTTTAACAATGATCTTACTGACATTTACCATTGTTTATTTTCAGAAAAAAGATAAGCCAATACAAGTAACTTTTTTCGAATGGATACTTTTTATTTTCGGAAGCCTAACATCAATTGTTTCATTTATGTGGGATTATGTAATTTATTTATCTCAAGGTGGAAAAGATAAGGCTGTTTGGACATTATCCGGCAATACAAATATGTTTAACGAAATTCGTAATTATGTCCCACAACACTTTAATTGGTGGTTGTTTGGAATAGGAGAAGGAGTCATTTTGTTTGCAATGTTTCTGATAATTATGCGGTTAAAAAATAAAAATTAAACAAAATCCATGAAAAATAATTTGATTAAAATCATGGTCATTTCAAGTGTCATGAGTGTTGTTTTATTATACCTCCGTATTCAATGGAGCGGAAATCTGCATTTTGCTTTTCTGGTTTGGAATTTGTTTTTAGCGTGGATTCCTTTTCTATGTGCATTGGCATTAACCGAATTGCAAAAAGGATCAACTTCAAAATATGTATTTGCAATTTTGTTTTGTGTTTGGCTAGTGTTTTTTCCGAATTCACCATACATTTTAACAGACCTTTTTCACCTAACACCGAAAACAGATGTTCCGTTATGGTTTGATTTGGTATTGATCTTATCATTTGCATGGAATGGCTTAATACTAGGATATACTTCACTTTTTGAAGTTCATGACTTTTTAAATAAGTTTTTCAAAAAAACAATAGTTTGGTTTTTCATTACTGGAATAATGATCTTGTCTGGTTTTGGCATCTATCTTGGTCGTTATCCTCGTTGGAATACCTGGGATATTGTGAATGATCCAATTAATTTGTTTTCCAACATCATTAATATGTTGACTCATCCTTTAAACAATACCAGAATGATGGGTGTAACATTTTTCTTTTCCTTATTTTTGATGATAAGTTATTTAACATTATCTATTTTTATTCAACATAAACAGAATGAATCAGAGTAAAAAGTTTAGTATAAAAGCACGATTCAAAAGTTTTTATTTTGCTTTTCAAGGCTTAAAAGTCTTTTTTAAAACTCAACATAATTCATGGATTCATGCTGTTGCTGCACTTGTTGTAATTTTTCTCGGGTTTATATTAAAAGTAGATATTACAGAATGGTGTTGGTTAGTTACAGTAATTTCAATGGTCTTTATTACAGAGTTGCTGAATACTGCAATTGAATTTTTATGTGATTTTGTTTCTCCAGGAATTCATCCACAGATAAAAAAAATAAAAGATATTTCTGCTGCAGCTGTATTGATAGCTGCTATTGCAGCTGTTGTGGTTGGGGTAATTATTTTTTTGCCAAAAATAGTAGTGTGATTTTATTTTAATTGATTCGTTTGTCAATCAATTTAATTGGTTTACGTGTTAAATCGGTAAACAATAATTTATTTAAAACCTCTGGATTTTCGAATTTTATTGTTGGCGCAACTCTTAATTTAGCTCTGAAATGCTCTTTGATATTTTCTTTTAAATTTTCTGATTCAATTTTACATCCTATTTTTATCAGAATATCATCGGTTCCAATTTCATTTGTAAATATCTCAATTTGATAATTGGCAACATCCTCAATAGTATCTAAAATGTCGTATAGTGCAGTTGGATAAAGAGTGGTGCCCTTGTATTTTATCATTTGTTTTTTTCTTCCTAAAATCGGACTAATACGCGGTGTTGTTCTTCCGCAAGCGCATGGTGAATATTCAACACTACAAATGTCCCCCGTTTTAAAACGCAATAAAGGCATCCCTTCAACTCCAAGAGTAGTAATTACTAATTCTCCTGATTCGCCTTTTTTTACTGGATTTTCATTATCATCGATAATTTCAATGATTACTAATTCTGGTTGCAAGTGTCCTCCTTTACCTTCAGTACACTCTGTAAAGGCAGCTCCCATTTCACTGGAGGCATATGTAGAAAATAATTGCAAATCCCACTTATTAGTTATTTTTTGTCCTAAAGTGTTTAATGTTAAATCTTCATTTCTTAATGGCTCACCAATACAAATTGCTTTTTTTATTGAACTGTTTTTGAAATCAATTCCATTCTTTTCTGCATATTCAATCAGTTTCAAAATAAAAGAAGGAACGCAAATTATAACTGTTGGAGCAATCCGTTTGACTGTATCCCATTGTAATTCGGGCACACCATTTCCAACTCGAATAATTCCAGCGCCTAGTTTTCGTGCTCCTAAAAAATAAGCTAGTCCAGCCATAAAACGCTTATCGATGGTTGTCATTAATTGATAAATATCCAGGTTTGTGCCACCCGTAATTTTATAGGAATTACATTCATTGAAGGCTAATCGATCAAGGTCCTTGTCAGTAAGTGCGATTGTTACAGGGTCACCCATTGTTCCGGATGTGGTAACATAATCAATGATTTTACTTTGAGGAACACAGATGAAATCGTTATTGAATTCCTGCAGATCTTCCTTTTTTGTAAAAGGAATTTTCTGCAGGTCTTCAATTGTATTTATTTCATCAATGGAAATTTTGTGTTTAGAAAAAAGCTTTTTATAAAAAGAAGAATTCGTATTTAAATAATTCAACACGATTTTCAATTCCTTTTCCTGAAAAGAATTGATTGAACTTATGTTTGACGTATGAAGGTTCTCAGGCATTCGTGTTATTTTTTGCTTCCCGAATTTAAATAAAATTCATTAACACTAGCCAAATTTTCATTCTTCATAATTCAAAATTAGATCCCTCTTTCTTTATCCAAATAAGATTCTACAACTTCAATGGCATTGTCAATTACATCACTCAAAGCAGTAATAAATGTTCCAGGTTTGGCTAAGGACAATGCATGTTTTAAAGCTTCTACTTCTTTTGGAATATATTCGTATGATTGTTTAGGATTGACTTCTTTAATTCCCTCCACCAATAATTTCACAATGTCATCCGCAAGTCGGCCTCGTAAAAATTTATCCTGTCTGATAATGATATGATCAAACATTTGTGCAGAAATTCTACCCATATCTCTTATATCTTCATCTCTTCTGTCTCCAGTTCCGGTAATAATTCCAATTTTATAAGGAGATTCGATTGTAGATAAAAATTCTTTAATACCTCTGAAACCATCTGCATTATGTGCAAAGTCAATCATTACTTTATAATCCTTGAAATCAAAAATATTCATACGTCCCGGTGTTTGTGCTGCGGATGGTATAAATGTTTCTAAACTTAATTTGATATCTTCAATTGTAAATCCATAAACATAAGAAGCAAGTGTTGCCGCCAAAACGTTATAGACCATAAAAGTTACTTTACCACCAAATGTTAATGGAATATGTGAAACTTTGTCTACTCTGAATTTCCAATCTCCCTTTTTTATTGTGATATATCCATTCTCGCAAATAGCAGCTATGCCACCAGTTTTGCAATGTTCAATTATGATAGGGTTATTTTCGTTTGTACTGAAGTAAGCTACTTTACAATCCGTTGTTTTAGAAATGGAAGCGCAATGTTCATTATCTGCATTTAAAACAACGTATCCATCACGTTTCACGGCTCTAGCAACAACACCTTTAACATTTGCCATGTCTTTAAGCGTGTTTATATCCGATAAACCCATATGGTCTTCTTGAATATTTGTTACAACAGCAACATCACATTTCCCAAATCCTAAACCTGCACGTAAAATACCGCCACGAGCTGTTTCTAAAACTGCAAATTCAACTGTTGGGTCTTTTAGAATAAATTCAGCACTAACAGGTCCTGTTGTATCTCCTTTGGTTAGCATTGAATTCTGAACATAAATACCATCCGAAGTTGTAAAACCAACTCTGAATCCATTGTTTTTTACTATGTGTGCAATTAAACGGGTGGTTGTTGTTTTACCATTTGTTCCTGTAACGGCAATAATAGGAATTCTGCATGATTTTCCTGGAGGATACAACATGTCAATAACAGGAGCTGCAACATTGCGTGGTAATCCTTTAGCAGGAGCAAGGTGCATTCTGAAACCTGGAGCGGCATTTACTTCCAATACAACGCCACCGGTAAATTCTAGAGGCTCGCTAAGGTTAGTTGCCATAATATCAATACCACAAATATCTAAACCGATAACACGTGAAATTCGTTCACAAATAAAAATATTATGAGGATGTACTATGTCTGTAATATCCGTTGAAGTGCCTCCTGTACTAAGATTTGCAGTGCCTTTTAAATAACACTTTTCGTCTTTTTTTAAGATTGTTTCAAGTGTATAATTTAGTTTTGCAAGTTGGTCCTGAGTTTCTCTGTCGATACTTATTTCTGTTAGAACATTTTCATGTCCGTAACCTCTTCGAGGATCTTTGTTTTCTATTTCAATTAATGTTTTTATGTTAGAAACACCATCACCAATAACATTTGCAGGTTCACGCAATGCAGCTGCAATAAAGCGATTGTTAATTACTAATATTCGGAAATCATATCCTGAAATAAATCGTTCAACAATTATTTTGCGAGAGAATTTTTTTGCGTGTTCAAAAGCAGCTTTTGCCTCTTCAAGCGTTTTTACGTTTATTGATGCCCCTTTCCCGTGGTTTCCATCCAACGGTTTAAATACTAAGGGGAAACCTATTTTATCGATAACTTCATCTACTTCGGATTCATAAGTAATACACATGCCTTTTGCAACTGGTATTGCAGCATCTTCCAACATGCGTTTTGTTTCATCCTTATTACTTGCTAAATCAACTGCAATAGAACTGGTTCTATCAGTCATAGTTGCACGAAAACGTACCTGATTTTTTCCATATCCTAATTGTACTAATGATTCTTTATTCAATCTAATGAAAGGAATATCGCGTGCAACAGCTTCGTCAACAATACTTCCGGTACTTGGTCCAAAACGCTCCTGCTCACGCATTTGGCGCATTGTTTTTATGTCTTCGTCTAGGTTGTAAGTAATTCCTTCAACTAATGCTTCTGCAATTTTCACAGAAGCTTTTGCTGCATAAATACCTACAGTTTCTTCCATATATGAAAAAACAACATTATACATTCCTTTGCTGCCTGTTCCTCTGGTGCGGCCGAACCCACATTCCATACCAGCCAATGTTTGGATCTCTAATGCAATATGTTCAATAACATGTCCCATCCAAGTTCCTTCTTTAACTCGCTCGAAAAAACCCCCTTCATGGTCTTTTGAACAGCGATGTTTTAACATGGAAGGGAACATTAGAGCTAATCTCTCAGGAAAGCCATCTATTTTGTCTGTAGGAAGCTCTTCTAAAGCTCCCAAATCAAGCCTCATAACAATTAATTTCTTTCTGTAATTTGACCAATAGTTTGGACCTCTGAGAGTTTTAATTTCAAGTATTTTCATTCGTAAGTTTTTATGATTTTTATCCCAATAAACTATCCCTTTTAGGGAGAATTTTTATCAATATAACCTTTGTTTTTCATATAAACACTAAAATGTTTAAAAATAAATTATAATTGATTGTGCATAGTTGAGTTTGTAAAGTGTATAAAGTTAAATTTGCTTCCTAAAATTTATTAAAAATGAATAACCCAAAAGGAAAGTTAGTAATTATTGGTGGCTCTGTGGATAGAGGTAGTTTTTCTGAAAGTCCTTCGGATCTTCAAAGAAATTTAAAATTCTTTGAAAAAGGGATTTTAAAACGAATAACAACTGAATCATTAAAAAACAAATTATCTAAAATTGAGATCATAACGACTGCGTCAAGTATTCCAGAAGAAGTAGGAGATGAGTATATTAAGGCGTTTGCTCAATTGGATGTTTTAAATGTTGGTGTTTTAAATATTAAAACACGTGATGAAGCAAATTCTGCTGAAAGTTTAGAAAGATTAAAAAATGCTGATGTTGTTGTGTTTACAGGTGGTGATCAATTGCGTTTAACATCTATTTTTGGCGGTACATCTTTTCATCATTTATTATTAGATAAATATGAGAATGAAGATTTTATTATTTCAGGAACGTCTGCTGGTGCTGCTGCGAGTTCGAATAATATGATATATCAGGGCAGTAGCCAGGAAGCTTTATTGAAAGGCGAAGTGAAAATTACAGGAGGGCTTGGCTTTATAAATAATGTGATTATTGATACACATTTTGTTCAGCGTGGTCGTATTGGTCGTTTATTATATGCTTGTGCAAGTAATCCAATAAATTTAGGAATAGGTTTGGGTGAAGACACAGGCTTATTGATTATCAATGGAAATAAAATGGAAGCAATAGGGTCGGGGCTTGTAATGTTGGTTGACGGCACACACATGCGTGATACAAGTATCACAGATGTTGCGATGGGGTCACCCGTTTCCATTGAAAATTTAATTGTTCATGTAATGGCTTTAGGTGATAGTTACGATCTTAAAAATAAGAAACTTACAATTCATCACCCTAATGTTATTGCTGAATAGAAATTTTAATCACGCAAAATAGTTCACCTTTATCAGGTATTAATCTCACAAAGAAATAAGCAACAAAAAAGACCGAAACCACTCGGTCTTTTTTGCAATCACCCTCCTCAATCCTAAACACATGAAAAATAAATAAATATTACATCTTAATAATAATAAATTCAGTACGCCTATTTTCCTGATGCTCTGCTTCAGTACATGTTGATTTTATATTTCCTTCGCAAGCACAGCCATTTTTTAATTTCGATTCACCATATCCTTTTCCATTAATTCTTTCTGGATTGGTAATTTTTTTCTTGATGTATTCAGCAGATGATTTAGCACGATTATCAGAAAGTGTTAAATTCGAAGCCTCGGTTCCTCTACAATCTGTATGTGAACCTAATTCTACAATCATATTTGGATTTTCATTCATCACCTGAACAATTTTATCCAGCTCAACAGATGCATCTTTTCTGATATTGAATTTTCCGAGATCAAAATAAATCGGCTTGATATTAATTAATTTTGCGAGGTCAGAGCCAACAGCAATTTTATCCATCGACAAATCTAATTCTTGGTGAATATTGTATTGACCTTCTTTATCGAGTACTTTATTATACGTTAGCGTTTTAGCTAAATAGCCCTCTTTTTCTAGAATAATATTATAACTAACTCTATCATTTAATTTATTTTCAGCAAGTGCTTTTCTAAAATCGCCTGTTGCAGAAGTTGTAAACAATTCATCCTTTCCATTAAGGTTATTTACTAATTTTATTTTTACTCCTTCTAAAGGTACTTTGGATGTTTTATCACTAATCAAGCAAAATAAAGATATTCCAGCATCTTTCTCAAGAATCAAATCACTAATAATAACATCATCATTACTTGTTGTATTTACTGGTTTTTTTGCATCAAAATACATTTTCTTCACACCACTCAAATTATAGCTTTTGTCTGCATCTGCAGAAAATGAATAAGAACCGTCTTTTCCTGTTGTAATAGAATTAATTTCTTTTCCTGAAGCATCAGTTAACTTAATGATTGATCCTTCCAAAACATTTCCTTGCATATCTTTTGCGATACCTTTTATTGTTTTTCCAAATGAATAGGCAGATAATAATTCGAAGGAATAAATATCATCATCACCTTTTCCTCCAACTCTATTTGAAGAAAAATATCCCTTACTCA
>CAIXIP010000047.1 GCA_903919535.1 uncultured Bacteroidota bacterium
AAAATTTAAATATTTTACTAACTAATCCCTCTCCACATCCAATATCCAATACTGTTTTAAAATCGATATAATGTAATAATGCTACTAATGTAGAATGAGAAAACCAAATAGGAAAATCTTTTGTTATATCATGTTTTTTCAAGTGTTAATGCCGCATTGTAAGCGGGTAAAACAACTACTATTTTTTTATTTCTAATCATTTTGAACTATTTGCGGCAAAATTAATAAAATTTATGTTATTGACTTTTGTTTTTACGAATGTACAAATCTAAAAATTGAGTTTGTATAGGATATAGTTCATAATCGGAAGGAACTAATTTTTTTTGTAAGTTTTTGCGAATTAAAAAATATTTGTGTTTTGACTCGCTTACTCCATCAAGACTAATATAGTTAAATCGTACAGAATAGGTTTGTAAATTCCAATCGTTCCACATTTCAAGAGGGATACCAACAATTTCACCACGAGGAATAATTTTCCTCAAAGAGTAAATATCGGTAAGCAATTCTTTATCTCTTTTTGTCTCACCAACTTTAGAAATCGTGAAAATTAAAGAAAAAAGAAATGTAATTATTGTTATTAATCGGGCATATTTAAAATAGTTTCCGGAAACATTTATTTTTTCAGTCAGATATTTCATTCTGCTTGAAATTGCAAGAGCGCCAACAATAGCGAATAAAGGTAATGAAGTAAGCAAATAAAACCCTCTTTGTTCAAGAGTTGAAGCTAAAGGTAAGGAACCAGAAAACCCTATTAATAGTAACCAATAGATTTTTATTCGATTACTTTTTTGTTCATTATTACTAATATTGATTTTTCTTTGAAACAAATAAATAATTAGCATTAAAATGAACATTGGAATCAATTCGGTAAATAACCGAATAACTATTTCAAAATGATTGGTTGTTGTATTATGCACTGTGCTATTAAACGCTTTCCCTAAACGGTTTTCTAGATATAATTTAAAAACATCAAAAATATGATTGTCAAAAAGAATAAGAAGTGCATAAATTAAAAAAGGTGTTCCCACAAGGATAACAGAATATATAAAATTTTTCTTGAAAGAAAATTGCTTACTCACTACCCAGAAAAAAAATACTGCTGTTATCGGAAAAAGTCCTTGAACTCCCTTTGTTAAACTGGAAAGGAAAATACAAACACCAGCAATAATTATATTTAAGATTATTTTTTCTTTTACAAAAAGCGCTTCACTCAAATAATAAACCGACATGGTTGCAAATAAAGTCATCACAGTTTCTTCAACATGATGAGAATAGGACCAAAAGCAAATAGGGATTGTAGCAAAAAATAGGATTGGTAGCCAGCTGATTTTTATTGATTGTTTATCATCAAAATGTAATGATTTCCATATTTTATGAATGTATAATAATGTAAGAACAAAGCATACGAAACAAAATAATCTTTCAACATACATGCTTGTACCAAATACTTTATAAAACATTGCTAATAGGCCAAAATAGAGTGGAGGTTGCTCCCTGAAAACAGTCATTATAGTTTTACTAAAATGCGGCTCCCAAAATGTTCCAAGTCCATCAGCTAAATTTTTAGAAACGCTGATATAAAGCATTCCATCCATAAATACGCCATCTTGGATAAGTTGAGAAATTGTCAGGATCAATATTGCTGAAATTGTAAATAACCAGAATGGTAAGGTTTTTGAGTCAAAAATGTTT
>CAIXIP010000048.1 GCA_903919535.1 uncultured Bacteroidota bacterium
ATCATTCTGACAAGTATTGTAATAATCTTCCACCTTAATTAAACAATTGGCACTTGGGAAGTTTGGTATTGTCCAAGTATAAGAGTTAGTAGTAATATAGGTTCCGGTAATAATGGTTGTCCAGGAACTACCTCCATTTATAGAATAATATATATTATAATAATTAGATGCACCTGACATGGCCCAGGTAATATTATGAGTTGGGCCTCCCACTTGCCATGACTCAGTACCGTTTGGCGCTGTAACCACGATTGCAGTGTTTTGAATGATATTAAATGTTGCATTACTAACATCGTTAACCAATAAAGTAATATCTGTAACACGCACTAAACATGTTGTTGATGGAGTATTCGGAACGGTCCAGCTATAGCTTGTTCCGGTTACACTGGATGAGATCAGATTCCAGGTAGTTCCATTATCAAGTGAATATTCCAGCTTTACGTTATTTGCTGTTCCATTTTTTGTCCAGCTAATTGTTTGAGTTGTACAACCTGTCCAACTTTCTGCACCATTTGGAGTATTCAATACTACACTCTGAGGAGCTATGATGAAATTTACATTACTTACATCAAATGTAGCTGGCATACCAACTTCACTAACTTTTACCAAACAAGTTGCAGATGGAGTATTGGGAACTAACCAAGTATAAGTTCCTGAGTTACTTGTTGAAGCAATAATTGTTGTCCAGGTACTTCCATTATCTACTGAATATTCTATCTTAACAAAAGATGAACTTAAGTAAGCGCTTGTCCAGGTAATGTTATAACTGTTGCTTACGTAATACGTTAATGCCGTGTTAGGAGAAGTAACAGTAATTATATGTGTTGGAGGAGCAATCGTAAATAAGTTATTACTCACATCTGTCATACATGAAAGTGAATTATCTTTTACTCTTACTAAACAGTTTGTACTTGGTGCATTTGGAATGGTCCATGCATAAGTTCCACTTGATGCTACGGCTGTGGTTGTAATTGTTGTCCAAGTTGATCCGAAATCAGTTGAATATTCAAGCGTCAAATAAGTGCCTGTGCCTGAAGCTGCCCAAGTAATATTTTGAGTCGTCCCTCCTACTTGCCAGGACTCAGAACCATTTGGTGAAGTTAATATCAGAGGAGCTGTAATTGTAAATACAGCATTACTTTGATCAACTGTTGCTGGTGTATTAGTGTCAAAAACCCGCACTAGACATGTAGAAGATGACGTATTTGGCACTGTCCAGGAGTATGTTGTTGTATTTAAATTAGTTGCTAATGAGGTCCATGATGTTCCACCATTTGTTGAATAATCAACATTAAAAAAGCCTGAAGTTCCAGACGAAGACCATGTGATATTATGAACAGTACATCCTGCCCATATTTCAGTTCCATTCGGTGATGTTACAGTGATAGTTTGTGCATTTACAACAATAGAAAATAGCACAGCAATAAGAAGTAAAAGTTTTCTCATGACAATTATGTTAGGATTTAGGAGTAATTTTTGTGTTTAGTGTTGCAATAATAATAAAACTAGGCTTACAAACAATGAGTTGTTAGTAAAAAAAAGGAGCTGGCGGTTTTAGTCCACTAAAACATGACCAATGTTATAAAAAACTGATTTACACCTCTGAAACCAATGATTTATTTCTTCAGTTTCGGGTCAAAAGCATCACGTAACCCTTCACCGAGAAGATTGTAAACAGTTACCGTGAGAAATATTGCAAAGCCAGGAAAAGCCAATAACCACCATGCGCTGAATTGTTCGCGCCCCAAATTCAAAAGAGAGCCCCACGTTACAGTTGAAGGTGGAACGCCTATCCCTAAAAAAGAAAGAGATGATTCAATTAATATGGCAGATGCTACCCCGAAAGCAATTGCAACCAAAGCCGGAGCGAATGCATTTGGCAAAGCATGTTTAAAAATAATACGAAACTCATTAATGCCTAAAGACTTGGCGGCTTGAATATATTCCATGTTAGAAACTTTCAAAAATTCTGCACGTGTGAGTCGTGCTATTCCTGTCCAGGCTGTAAGTCCAATGATAATCATTAGATTGACCATTGATTTTTCCTTCGCTATTGCTGAAATAGAAATAATTAAAATTAAGAGTGGCATTGAAATTATAATTTCTATAAGCCGCGATACAATTGAATCAACAGGGATATTTACTTGTTGCTTTAGGAAAGGAATTTTACCAACAAATTTGCCGAGCCAGTAAAAGATTGCAACAACTATTGTAAAAATTAATAGACTTATTAATAATTGAACTAAAATCTCAAAACCGGAAATTGAAAATGCATCAGAAATAAAATATGAACGAACTGAAAAACCATAATAGTATGCGAAAACAAGACCGACAATAAAAGTCCAGAAGGAACCTCTTGAAGTTTTCAATTTATTATCTCCAAAATATCCTGCCATAGCGCCTAAAACTATTCCAAGAATGGACGCGATACTCATTGATAACAATCCAATACTTAAAGATATCCGAGTTCCATTTACGAGCCCCGAAAAAACATCTTCTCCTGCTTTACCTGTTCCGAGCCAATGGCGAAACTTTAAAGGAATATTTGTTTCGTTACCTTCTTTGTTTTTAAACAATTGTTTTGCAAATGGCGAAACATAACCCGCATTATCATAATCAGTTTTATTTGATGAATACGAGATTGGAGCAAAAATAATATTTTCAGCATCTAAATGCTTCCAATCAGCAATATCATATTGAATAGTTTCTTCTATACCTGTTGACTTATCAGTTATTTGGCATTGATTGTAAACAGAAAATGCCGGAAACATACTTACGCCTTTATACTTACAATACCATGGCTGATCAGTAGCAATAACAGGTGAAATGATTGCTATGCCAACTAATAAGATCAATATTTTTAATGCAAAATATGCGACCCTGTTTTTTTTGAATTGTTTCCAAGCATATTTCTTAAAATCAAAACTAACCGAAAATTCAGTTTTCGTATCAGTTTTGATTTCTATGTTTTTTTCCTCTTGGATCATTTTAAATTCGTTACGTATATTTTATTCGAGGATCAACAATTGCATATAAAATATCGGAAATTAAATATCCGACAAGGGTTAATAAGCCTGATATTGTTAGTACAGCAATTATCATTGGGTAATCATTATTTTGAATTGCTTCCACAGTTTCTAAGCCCATACCGGGAATAGTAAATATAGTTTCAAGAATAACAGAACCACCAATAGCAGCTGGAAAAACAGTTGCAAACACAGTAATAATAGGCAATAAAGAATTCCGTAATGCGTGTTTCCAGATTACTTGTCTTTCAGATAATCCTTTAGCGCGAGCTGTCCTGATATAATCCTGACCAACAATTTCAAGCATCGAAACCCTCATTGTTCTTGATAAAAATGCAAATGAACTATACGTATAACATATTGCAGGAAGAATAATATATGGCAATGAAATTTTTATTTTTTCCAAAAATCCGGCTCCATCAGGATAACCTATAGCAGGTTTTACACCTGATTCGGGAAACCAATGCAATACATCGGTATTGGCGAAAGTCATTAACAATAATGTTGCTAGCCAAAAAGAAGGTATTGAATACAATAAAAAAAGAATGACCGAAGATGTTTTATCGAAGCCAGAGCCTCTTTTTGAGGCCGCTTTCACTCCAATTGGAATGCTAACTAAATACGCTAAGACTACCGATAATAAAGAAAAAAATAATGACCATCCAATTTTTTCAGAGATCACATTACTAATGGATTCCTTTCTTCGGTATGATGTTCCGAAATCACCACGGAGCAACCCATTTGAGTATTTGCCTCCATCTCCGAAAAGCCAACGATGATATTGATTTTTAAATCCATAAAATGCAATCTTGGGGATATAATTTTTCCAAGGTGTAGCAGTCTTTTTTATTGCTAAAAAATCAGTTTGAATTGAATCCAAAGAGACTTGAAATTTTTTCAAAAAAGAAAATTTAGAGATAAGAGCCTCCATTTTTTTGAACTTTGCTTCGATTTCCTTTAGCTCATAGCTTGATTTTAATGATAAACTTTCAAACTTTAATTGATTTAAAGTTTCTGTAACATCGTTTAAGTCATATAACGCTTTCTCACTTGAATCAACAGAAAAGCGAATCAAAGAATTAAAAAAAAGATTAAGGTCAGCATTGTATTTATGAATTTCAGACCAATTACCAAATTTTGAGATTAAACGATCAATCGCCTCTTTTTCATTTCGCTCTGTGATTTTATATAAAGTATCAGGACGAGAAAGAGAAGTCAATGAAAAATAAAAGACTGGTAAATCCAACCCTAATTTTTCAGTCCAGTATTTTTTTTGCTCTTGTTGATTGGCTGTTTGTGAAGCCATTTCACCACCACTTTCAGCAGTACTGATCATCCGTTCAACAGGATTTCCTGGAGCATTTACACTAATTATGAAACCAACTAGTGTGATTACAATTAGGGTGGGAATAAAAATTAAAACACGTTTAAAAATATATTTAAGCATGCTTAATAACTAGAAATAGAGGATTCATTATTACAAATTCTTGTTCGAAATAATTTCAGAAACAGCATGCTCACTTGCTAAAAAATTTATTTTGATGGTGCTGTTTCCGACAATAATTTCAAATTACTTAACCAAACTCCAGGTCTTTCAAAATACATTTCCTGATTTCCAAAACGCTTGTGAATAATACTTCTGCGCAAGCCTGCAAATAAAAATATATACGGTTGTTCATCATAAACAATTTCCTGAAATCTTTTTACCATAGCTATCCGTTTGGTATCATCAAGCGTATATTTTATTGAATCAATTAAAGCATCAGATGCTGCGTTTCCAAATCCAGCGAAATTTGAACCGCCAGAAACCCAAGAGCTTGTATGCCATAATTGAGTATAATCTTCAGGAACAAAAGTGCCACCCCAGCCACTTACAAACATGTCAAAGTCATGATTTTTAGCTCCTTCCATCATTACAGACCCGTCTAACGGATTAAGATCTGCTTTTACACCGGCTTTATACATTTGCTCAGAAATCATTTGAGTCATATTTTTCCATTCCACCTGACTGTTCAAATAATTAATGGTAAACTCCATTTTTGTTTTTACTCCATCAATCATTTTGTCGCGAATATTATCACCATCAGTATCTTTCCATCCTGCTTCATCTAACAATTTTTTTGCCCCTTCTATGTCAAACTGAATTAACTTTAGATCTGTATTATATTCAGGTTTTAATGGAGAAACAGGGCCAACAACCCGTTTATTCTTCCCTCGGTTTATTATTTTGTTTACATCATCAAGTGGCGCTAACATTGCCATTGCCCTTCTTACCTTTTTATCAGTAAAAAGCTTTTTGTGTTTTATACCGTCTGGTTTTGTATTAATAGCAATATAGCCGTAGTTATACGTATCTGTAAAACGAGAATTATAATTTGCATTGAAATTTGGATCGGTCTGTAATTCCAATAAAACCGCAGTAGATAAAGAGGTTGAAACATCAATTGCTTGAGATTTCAACTCTAACATCTGAGAATTTGGATCTCTATTTACCTTGAAAATAATTTTTTCGGGATTTGCAGACTCATACATATTGGGAGAGCCTTTAGTCCAATGATTTTTTTTACGAACCAAAGTAATGGTTTGTCCTACATCCCATTTCTCTATTTTATAAGGACCGGCTCCAACTAAATAATTTACATCCCTGCCGTATTTAGCGCTATTTAATTCATTTGCCCAATCATTCAACTCTTTTTCTGCATCAGTTTTAAATTTTTTATCGCTGAATTGAGCAAAAGAATATTTTGAAAGAACATTGTTTTTATCAAAAAAAGAACGTTCCATAATTGGATAATCATTTAAAAAAGACATGTTCTGTATGTATTTTTCTTTCATTATTAGTTTAAAGATCAGTGGATTTTTTTCATCCGTCCTGATATCTAATAAATTATCTAAGTAAGGCTTTGCCTGTGGATTATTAGTTAGTGGGCATTTATTTGCTTTGAAAGTAAAAATAACATCCTCAACTGATAATTTTTTCCCATCATCAAACTTTATGTCTTCACGCAATTCATATGTGTATTCAAGACCATTATCAGAAATCGTTGGCAATGATTTTACAGCGATTGGACGCAATGTTAAGGAGTGAAAATCTGTACCAAGCAAATAAACTTGAGTATATCCCATAATTTCGGAACATAAAGCTGTGTGACTATTTGTTGGATGCAGGTCCCCTGGCTCAGTTACTTCATTAACTATCAGAATATTATCTTTCGACCAAGTAGAAAAAAAACTTTTAGAATCATCAATCTTAATAAATTTTGTTTGATCAGCGCTTATTTTTTGATAGGGAGGGTTTTCACTGGTAGTTGCAGAATTACTGCAACTCTCTATGGTTGAAACGATTGCAAAAACAAGAATAATATTGAAAAAAAATCTAAATGATGAATACATAAGAATTATTTTTTTTCGAATGAATTATAATAAGCAAATATAAGACTCCATTCCTATTATTATCAATAAAATAAAGGAATATTAACAAAATTTGAGATTCAGATTATTACGGTTTTTAAAATAAATTAAAGCAATTCATGATTTTTGTTTCGCAATAGAAAATCTTTTTTTACATTTGCAACTTGTAAAAAACAGGATTGGAGAGATGCCTGAGTGGCCGAAAGGACATGTTTGCTAAACATGCGTACGGGAAACTGTACCGAGGGTTCGAATCCCTCTTTCTCCGCAAGTAATAAAACGGTACAAATTTTTAAAGTATTTTATTAATTTGTTTGCAGACTAAAAAATAGTACTACATTTGCATCCGTTTTTAGAAGTTCTTTATTAAATACAGTTCGGGGCGTAGCGTAGTCCGGTATCGCGCCTGGTTTGGGACCAGGAGGTCGTCAGTTCGAATCTGGCCGCCCCGACATAATTAAAAAGCTAATTTTTAATTCGGCAATTTGAATCTTTTCAAATTTTCAGATTCATTAATTAGCTTTTTTTTTGATTCCGTAGCTCAGCTGGATAGAGCAACTGCCTTCTAAGCAGTAGGTCAAGCGTTCGAATCGCTTCGGGATCACAGAATAACAACAAGCCTTTCAAGAGATTGAAAGGCTTTTTTGTTTTTGTTGGGTACAACATGAGTTAAACAAATAATAATAATTTTCATTTTAATTTCAGAAGTCAATATTTATCGATTTTTTATTTTCTAACTATTATCTGATAAAACATAGCTCCAAAAATAGATTTCAAGTCAAAGTGTTATTTTGAAGACGTGTTAGCTTTAGTACTTGTATCTAATTTTTTAATACTTTTATTGTGGTTCTATTCCCACTCCCTGTCTTTATTTTTATATAATATAAACCTTTGCTTCCATCTATGCTGATATTAATTTTATCAATTGAAGAATAGTGATTTGTCTTAATAACCTGTCCAATTATATTGTCAATTTCAAGGGTAACATCACTATAACAGCTCTTTAAATCAATTGTAATATTATCGTCTATTGGAGTTGGAAATACACTCACGTTGAATCCTGATGTGTTTTCAACTAGGCCAACTTGAGTTATCGAATAACAGGAGGATGTATCTTTGCATCCATTGTAATTAACAATTACAGCAAAGCTTCCATTGTTTGATGCAGTATACGACTGATTGGTTTCTCCAGTAATAAATGAAAAACTATTGTTACAATCAAGCCATTGATAGTTCGCGCTATTTTGAGTTGCAGTAAGTGTTAATCCTGCCGCAGTTATTGAATTATTTGGTAATGCAAAAATGTTAGCAGTTAAAATGTTTGAATTTAATATCAAGATTGGAACAATAGAATCAGTCACAGTACAATAGATATGATCACCGTTGTTTAAAGTTGAAGTTGTAAAAATATTGTTCGTTTGTCCTGAAATTACTGAGCCATTTAAAAACCAATGGTAATGCGGAGTGCCACTAATTCCTATGATTGAAGCAGTAAAAGTTATTGGATTATTTGGGCAAATATTAAGCGGGGTGCTAGAAATACTAATCCCTGGAATTGGCACTAAATGTTTGCAGGAAGTACTATCGGAACAGGTTCCCATATGAATAACACAATAGTAATAACCAGCCGAATCTGGTGTAAACTGAGGTACTAAGCCTTCTTTTACAATTGCTTTGTTCCAGCAGCGTTTCCAAACATAATATGCATTTGCAGTTACATGCATTGTTGTAGTATCACTTGAAATATTAGCAATTGTGTCAATTGCAGAGCAAGTGGTTCCGTATTTGGCAACATAACCTAAACCTCCTGTATTTAAATTGTATGCACTGGCAGATGGGTCAATATCAAAAGCGCCTGATGCTCCCTGACCTATAACAAATGTATTTCCCTTTTTATCAGAAGCAATTCCTGCTGTACCGCTGTTTGAATTTTCAGCCAGAAGAAACCCCCATGCGTTGCTTCCATTTTTATTATACTTTGCGACTAGCTTTTTATAAACTCCTCCTGTAGAAAGTGTTTTCCCTGGTTGTAAAGTTACCGTGCCACTTATCATCGAAGTAACATACACATTGCCCAAATAATCCAGATCAAATGCAAGGGCCGTAGTAGAAAAGGATGTAGCTGATAAGGGATATTGATAAACCTGAGTGCCGCTAACAGAAAATTTGTACAATGAACTGAATCGCATAACATAAATTATATCATCGCAATCAGTTTGCAGCGTAGTTTTTGGATAAATAATAGTAGAATGTGATCCACTTTTTTTTGCCCACATAAAATTAAACCCTGAAGAATATTTTGCCAGAAAATAATTCATGTCAGTCATTGAAGATGTAAGTGTATATGTTGATGCACCTGGATCAAAATCTGTGTTTGCACTCATCGTCCCTGCAACAATTAAATTATTTTGAGAATCAAAAATTACACTTGTACATTCTGTTACTCCTGATGCTGATTCTGGTAGTGCCATTCCTGCAATGTAGTTTCCTGAATTATCATATTCCGCAAAAAATCCTCCACCATTTAATATTGCTATTCCAGGGCCTGGGTCAAAATCAATAGTGCCAGCTTGCATATCTCCACCTATCGCTATGTTACCATTGTTAGCAATTGCAATAGTATAAGGGGTAACAGATAATCCGTCTTTCCCAAATGTTTTTACCCATGCGAATTGACCTGCTGGATTAAGCTTTAGAATATACCCCGTTCCTTGGCAGCATGCGGAAGCAGATGAAATGGATGGCATTGTAACCGAAGTGTTTTCGCTTGGATCAAAATCAACAGCCCTGGTATAATAACCGGTTGCAAAAACATTCCCTTGGTCATCTACTGCAATTGAATTTACTTCATCGTTTTCACCACCGGTACCTGTGCTTCCAAAATGGTAAACCCATTGAAAAATTCCGTTTGTATTGTATTTGGCAATAAAAACATCATCAGAAGCTCCTGTACTTATGACTGTATTATTACCGCTCCATAAATCAGTATACAATGGTGTATTATAGTAGGAGCCTGCAACATAGAAATTACCATATTGATCGGTTATTAATGGTCGATCCCTTCCAAAATTTGCTCCACCTCTCCAATAACTACCCCATGCTAAAACTGGAATTCCTGAATTGGAACCTTGCAATCTTTGCACGCATTGCGTTGTTTCTGTGCAACCTCCAGAATTAATAATTGCCGAATAAGCATCATTATCTGGAGGGAAATAATATGAATTTGTTTGTCCCGATACATTTACATTATCAGTGCAGTTGAACCATTGATATGTTGATCCAGCATTATTTATGCAAGTCAGTGTATCACTTGTACATAAAAATCTGCTATCCGGTTGATGAATTGTTAGATTTAAAGTAACAATACTATCACACCTTCCAGGTGAATTATATATCCAATGATGCACCCCAGTTTCAAAAAAAGTTGAATCTCCAAAAGTATAACCTTCATCTTTACATATCACAGATGAAATTGTAGTATAAGTTGGTTGACACAAAGAATACTCAATTAATAATGGCTTGTTAGTTGTTCCGGTTGTTGTGTATTGAACCACACCAGATCCAGGATCCAAATCAGTTGTTCCCATCAGGCCCAATGGTAAAAACACTTTTTGGTCAACACCCAATGTCATATTATTTATGTTTTTATAATAACCGGAAGATACATTGATAGCATTTAGAAAATTTCCATTGGAATCATAATTCCCTAAGAATGGATCTGATGAAGAAGCCGAGAGGGGAAAGCTTCCAGCTCCCGGATCAAAATCAAGTGTCCCAGTAAACTCTCCCATGAGTAAAATATTACCTTGTGGAGCTTCGATGACCTTTTTTATCGTATTATAAGAACTGGTAATGCTGAAACACCAATGATAATTTAAAGCGGTGTCGAGGTTTATTAAATAAAGCCCACCTGAAGATGTTGTATGCACTGCTGCAGAAGGGTCGGCATCGAAGGAGACACTATTACTACCCGCAATCAATACATTTCCTCTACCTGCAGAAGAAATATGAGGATAATTTTGAGCCACCCATAAAACAGTTTTTATGAGATGCATTGTTGTATCATATTTAGCAACAAATGTTTCGGAGCTTCCACCAGAATTTAAAGTATTCGCTGCTCCAAGTGGATTAAAGTTAACTCCGCCATATATGTTACCAGAAGTGTAAAGTATATTATTCTCAAAAAAAATGTCACCCGAACTTAGAGCGGATAGAGTAATTCCGAATAGGTGTAAATTACTTATTAAGTTTTTATTTGCGGATAATTTCAACAATAGGATGTCAGTGCTGTTTCCGCTGCTGCCAGATATAATGTTAACTATAGCTGTGCTTGGATCAATATCTAAAGTTCCCCTGAAACTACTATAAATATAAAGATTGTCGTGATCATCAAAACAAATAGAACTGATTGTTGATTGGTAAGAGTTCAATAGGTATGCCCAGATAAAATGACCGGTAGAGTCCAATTCAATAATGTAACCACCACTTTGTGCAGATGGAGTTAGCGTTACTACTCCTGGTCCTGGGTCTGCATCAAAGGATGCATTGTGTTGTCCAATTATATATATATTCCCATGTCGATCTGTAGTCAAATTTGTAGCATAACCTCCCATTGAAACATACCATTTCAAACGTCTTTGCTGGTCATACTTTGCAATAGTACAACCACTCGCAAACTGGCTGTATTCAGATGGGTCAAGGTCATAATTGCTAGCATTATAGGCAACTAGTAATGTATTGTCAGGTTTTGCTACCACGTCAACTGCATATCCGGAGCCATTGTAATTACTACCATGATGCCACACATAATTAAAATTTTGAGAATCTACAATTGTCGGTAATAGTGAAATTAGACAGGCTAGTTTTATTTTAGAAAAATATTTTTGTAACATGATTCTAAGTTTAAGTGATGTTTAATAAACGGTTTTAAATTCGAAAAACTCCACCCCAAATGGCAACCATAAATGAACTGAAGCTATAAGCATTGTGTATCTATTCAAATATAATTAAATAATTCTTTTATTCGTTTAAATTTTTACCTCACAGGAACACTTTCATCATATAAGGAATGGAAATCTCACTAAGCAAGAACCCAATTGATCGAAAAAATTATCTTATGCAAATATGGTTTAAAGACATTGATTTCAATGGCCATTCGTCAATTGATAAGTGGTGCCTAAAATCAGCAATCTTCTCTGGTCTGAGAAGTTGAAAAAACCAACACATTACTTAATGTGAATGATTTACCCTGCGGGTTGGATTTATCGAACTTCTTGAATGATTTCAATAGGTTTAAAAACCTATTTCAATGATTATATAGCACTTTTAGGTACACCGAAGTTTTTCATTCAGAAAAAGCGTAAAAATGTAAAATCAGAGAATAATTTTCAAATTCAAGCCTTATTTTTTAATCGATTCAAAATTAACAGGGTGAGAATTCCGTGCTTTAGTTTCAATTAAAACTTAGACAATAGATGTTTAATACTTAGCCCCTGCACCAAAATGGAGAAAAGGACGATGCAATAGGTGCTTACAATAAACAAGCTACTACCTTCAATTTTATTGGTTAAAGATAATGCTAAAGCAATTGAAATTCCGCCTCTCAATCCACCCCATGTTAATACTGCTAAATTCAAATTTTTTCTTTTTTCATTCCTATTAAAAATATAAAATGCAGGAACCAGAGAAATATAACGAGCTAAAAGTGCAACAAATATTAGCAAAAAGCCTATCAGCAAATACTTCATTTCAAAGGGAACCAAAAATATTTCTAATCCCATTAATACAAATAAAATAGTATTACAAATTTCATCAATCAACTCCCAAAATTTATCAACATAATCAGCTGTTTCCCTCGACATAGCATCTTCCTTTCCTTTATTTCCAATTAATATTCCGGCTACTACCATTGCAAGCGGACCTGATGCATGAATTTGTGAAGCAAGTGAATAACCTCCCGTAACAATTGCGAGTGTAATTAAGATTTCGGTTTGATAATGATCAATTGATTTCATTAAAATATAGCCGAAGTACCCTATTAACAAACCTATTCCAATTCCTCCAAAAACTTCAATTGAAAATATTTCAAACACATTTCTAAATGTAAATGCTCCTCCATCTCTTATTAAAAGAGAATAAATTACTGTAAATACGACCACGCCAACCCCGTCATTAAATAATGACTCTCCCACAATTTCAGTCTTCAATTTGGGAGGTATCTTATACTTAGATAGAATACTTATTACTGCAATTGGGTCCGTTGGTGATATCAGAGCTCCAAATAACAAACATGAATAGATACTGAAATTTAAACCAAACCAAGTAAGTATTAACTTAGTTAGTAGTGCAATAATTATTGTCGAAATAAAAACTCCTATCGTTGCAAATGAAAATATAGTAGACCTTGCACCCTTTAACTGTGAAAGTTTAACATGTAAAGAACCTGCAAAAAGCAAAAAACAGAGTATGAAATCCAAAACAAAAGCACTAAAATCAAACCCTGTTAAAAAACTTCGTAATGGGGAGATATAGTTAGGATAAAGAGCATCAATAGATTTTAGTGCAATGCCCAAAACAACACTTATTAGCATTACACCAATACTTGTTGGAAACTTCAGCCATTTGTAATTTACATACCCAAATAGGGCAGATAAGGTAATTAGTATCGCAAAGAAATTTAACATATTGACTCTTTAAATTAATGTGACTATTTTTTTGAAGAGGTAAAATACATAAAATTGATGCGTATTTGCCCAAAGAACTTTACTTACTCCATATTGGAGATCTCTTTAATATATACTGAATAGACATTTGAAATGCATCAGAAGTATTAAAGAATGAATTTCTTGATTTGCTGTACACTAAATTCCCATCATTATTATAAATAAATAGTTCTACATTTGTTTTAAACTGTTCAGTAGTGCTAGAACTACCTGAAATACCAACATACCCTTTATTTGAATTATTAGTATATACACTTTGGTTACTGTATCCCGTAGAACCTTTTTTCTCTATTGTTACTGTACCCATTACAACGTATTCAACACCTAACATTTCACAAACTTCAGGCATAGTATAACCTTTGTAATTTTCGCGGGTAATTCCATTTTTCACTAAAAGTGCATTTGTTGTATTTGGATCTTGAATTTCAAAGGTTGCTGCATTTTTTGTTAAAAGTGAATAGGCATCATTCTGTACTTTAAATTCCATTTGCTGATTTTTCTGTATATCTCCATCTCTTAAATAACTGATGGGTAATACAGCTATTTTGTTTTGAAAAACTGATTTCCCATTAGAAATATCTTTGTTTTTTGTAGTATCAGATTTAGTGATTACTTCAATCCGACCGCTTGCAAATTCGATCTTAGCAACAGTTGGCCGCTTAAAACTGTAAGTCAAAGATTCACCAATATGAATAAACTTTATGACTTCATCTCCTAAGTCAGTAACTTTCCCTTCTTTGATTTCACCTGAAATCATAAATAGCTTGTCAACTCTAACTACCCCAGCAGATTCTGATTTTGAGGTTTGAGCTATCGTTGTGTTATTAATAATAATAACAAAAACGAACGAAATAATTAATAGATTTTTCATAGTCTTTTTTATTAAAAAAAAAATTTAATTATGCTTATTCATTCTCTTCTCTATCAGATTCTTTGGTAACTAATTTACCTTGAAAGTCAAAAACATACACAAAGTCATTTGTTTCGACTTGAAAAAATATGGTTTCATTAGCTTTGGTAATTCGCTCAGTACCTGTGATTTTTTGTGGCGCTTCCTCCTTCTTTAAATAATCTATGATTTTTTGAGGCACTTCAACAACTGGAATTTCGACCTTTGTAGCGATTTGTGTTCCGATAGAATCAACCAATAATGCGTAATGTAGCCCTTCAACACTATATGATGCCTCGTAATATTCCTGTACTTTTTCCCAATTAGGTGTATCAACACTAGGATAATTCTTTTTAAAATAATCCAATACAGGTTGGGGGACTTGCTTTTCTTTTAGTATCTGTGCACTTGCGAAGGCAGTGGTAAAAAAGAATGCAGCTGTTATGATAACTATTTTTGTTTTCATGGCGATGGATTTTTAATTCTCACTCTTAATAATATTTTTTGTTTCTGTTGTTTTTTTATACTTGAATTGAACATTATCTTTTGCCAAAATTAAATCAGTGCTATTGGCTAATACAATTTTTAATGTATCATCGAATTCTGATGTGGTTTTATTACCAATACTCTTTCCTGTTAACACAATTGAGTTATTGAAGGTTGACCATTTTTTATAAAGAAGTGTATGCATATTTATTGAATACGCGCTGTGATCATTATTCAATTGAAAACCATCATATTCATTTTGCGAACCATCTATTGGCTTTATCCAATTCCCGATCAA
>CAIXIP010000049.1 GCA_903919535.1 uncultured Bacteroidota bacterium
ATTTGTCCTTGCCGGCGATCGAAGCCATGGTGGTGCATTCTTTGATGGCGACGGATTTCCCATCCAGGAAGATCTGAAGGGTTCCCTCCATGGGATCATAGACCGCGCAGAGATGGCAGGACTTTCCGGGTTGAATGGAATTTTCAGCTCCGATGACGCCTATCGGTGTTATCAGGCGAAGCGATTAAATAAATATGTGAATCTACCAACTAATGCATTCGAAAAAACAATCATCCGTAATCGAATGATATCTAAGATACACGAAGCAGAAAAAAAGCTGCCTGGTATATTCTTAAATACGATTAAAGATGAAGTATTAAGCAATATGGTTGATCATAAAGAAAACATTGCATTCATGCTGAATGAATATCAAAAAACCATTGAAGATAATCCTTCAAAAATGATTGTTGTAAAAGACTAATTCCCCTATTTATTACACCCTATTAACTAAATTTTATGTCAAAATTCACAGAATCTTGTAAAAACGAAATATTTCAGAAATCACCACTGGCAGATATTGTTGGCGAATTAGTGGATCTTAAAGGTCGCACCAATAATTTAACCGGTAAATGTCCGTTTTGTGATGCTGATAAAAAGTTTACCATCAATAAAAAGGAAGAAATCTGGAAATGTTTCAGCTGTAATGAAGGTGGAAAACATTCCGTTTCCTTCATCATGAAATTAAAATCAATTAACTATCCGGATGCATTAACATTTTTAGCTGAAAAGGCTAACGTTACCCTTGAATTTGAAAATGATGAACCTGTAGTATCACCTAAAAAAAGCAGAAAGGATATCATTATTAAAGGCGAAGAAAAAACTTCTTTCCGTGATATCCAATTGCAAGCTTCCGGACTATCCAACATTGATCAGAAGTATAAAAAAGCAATTGAAGGAACTAATGATTACAATGAAATAGATCGTTATACTAAAGGCAGTATAAACGAAAAGTGGGAAATTGTTGATGGTGATGATATGATTTTGCATTATATGGATCTGCATGGAAAACCAATGATGTACCATCCTAAAAAACGTGCAAAAGATTTCCCGATGTTTCGTGTACGTTGGAGCAACCCTGCAGCACATTTGGATAAAGCAGGTAAATCAATAAAATATCAATCACCATACGATTCAGGTTCACATTTATGGATAAATGAAATTATTCGCCAACGCTTCCAGAACAATGCTGAATTTGATACGCTGTACATGACTGAAGGCGAAAAGAAAGCAGATAAAGCAACAAAGCACGGCATGTATTCAGTTGGTATTGGTGGGATAAATAACATTGCGAATAATAAACAATTGCCATCTGAATTCCAATGGATCATTAAAAACTGCGCTGTAAAAAATGTAGTATTTATTATGGATGCCGATTGGAATGATATCAGCACTAACCCTGATCATCCAATTGATAACCGCCCAAAACAGTTTTTAGCTGCATTACGCAATTTCATGGATTACTTCCAAACGTTTAATAATTTGGGAATATACCTGAACCTTTATTTTGCCTATCCGAAAACCGAACACGAACAAAAAGGTATTGATGATTTATTGGTTAATACATTAAAAGGTAAGGAACATGAATTACTTGCTGATTTCAAAAAAACAATGAATGAAGCCAGTGGAGTTGGAACCTATATCAACTGTATTAAGATATCAGGCTTTAACGAATTTAAACTGAAGGATTTATTTCACTTAAATAACAACCAGGAGTTTATTGATTTCCATTTCGATAAAATTAAGGATTGGCCCATCTTCCGTTTAGGAAAAGAAAAATTCAAACTTTCATCAAAAGAAGAATTTCCCGATAAAGAACCCGGAACATTAGTATTGGCACAACCCTTATCAGCTGAAGAAGAATATTGGGAAGAACGCTCCACACGTACAGGCATTCAAATAGTATTTAACCACACGCGCGCATACCGATTTTTAAACAACAGAAGATTTGGCCGGTATATGGTAAATGGTGCAAATACCAGATACATTCACATTGATGGATCAGTAGTTCGTGAAGTTGATCCTGGCGAAATAAAAGATTACGTTACCGATTTTACCGAAAATGCGTTGCAGAAACCTGCTTTATTGGAAACACTATATCGCGGACATAGAACATACTTAGGTCCCGAATCATTGACCAACTTAAAATTTATTAAACCATCGTTCCATAAATCAGATAAGGGATTACAGTATTTATATTTTGCAAAATCGTACTGGCGCATTACACGTGAAGGAATTGAAGAAAAACAATTAGCCGAACTGGATGGCCATGTATGGGAAGATAAATTGAAGGATTTTGAAGCAAAACTTTTACAACCACTATTAAAAGTAAAAGCTACAAAAATTGAAGGTGAAAAAATATATTCGATTGAAAACATTGCAAAGGCAGATGATGGTACATTCTTAATTAACCAATGCGCTTTCGCGAAATTCCTTTTAAATGCTTCCAACTTTTATTGGGAAAAGAATGGCGGTGGTTATGCCAAAGTGAAAAACCCAACTAAACAATTTTCATCCTTATCACAAATGGAAATGGAAGATATTACCATGCACTTTATTTCTAAATGCAGCGCAATAGGATATCTGCTTCACTCCTATTTCGATGCAAATGTTACAAAGGCAGTTGTAGCTATGGATGGTAAAATAAGCGAAGTGGGGCAATCAAATGGCCGTTCTGGTAAGTCAATGATTGGTGAAGCTATTGCGCAAATGATACCAACTGAAAAGATAAACGGTAAAAGAAAGGATCTGACGGAAGATAAATTCATTTTCGAAAATGTTACCGAAAAAACGCGTGTAGTTTTTATTGATGATGTACGGGTAAATTTTGACCTGGAACATTTCTTCCCAAATATTACAGGAATATGGGTGGTAGAAGGCAAAGGGAAACAACGCTTTCAGATACCACGCGATGAATCACCAAAACTATACATCCCAACAAACCATGCAATTAGTGGTGATGGCGGAAGCTTCAATGATAGGCAGTTTGTAATTGCATTTAGTGATTTTTATAATGAAAACTACAAACCTATTCAGGAACATGGATGCTTATTTTTTGACGAATGGAATACCGAACAAACAAATCTATTTTTCAATTTCATGGCCAACTGCGTGCAGATCTATTTCGAACATGGATTAGTACAGGCACCAATGGGAATGATTGAAATGCGTAAGCTTCGCCAACAGATCGGTGAAAACTTCCTATCCTGGGCAGAAGATTACTTTGATAAAGGTGTGGAATCGGGCGAAGATGGTGCCAATAACTTAAACCGAAAAATAAAACGTGATGAAATAACCGAATCGTTCTATACGGTATTCCCTGAACAACGCAGATATACCAACCGAAGGGATTTTAAAAAGAAACTTAAACAGTTTTGCAGCTATAAGCATTTCGTGTTTAATCCCGGCCATCCAATAAGTGATGCGCAAAATTTTGGCGGTGATAATAAGAGTGGTGGTGTAGAATACTTTGAAGTAAGCAATGTAAAAATTGATAATAATAAATAATTAAAAACCCTAAATCTAAAAAAAATGGAAACAGTAAACATCAACAAAGAGAATGCTTTAAAAGCCTATAAATCGGCAGACAAAAAAACAAAGGAATTACTTGAAAATTTATTCGGTAAAGAGATCCTTTCGCAAAACATTATGGATCGAATTAAAACATTTGAAGATGCATGTAATGAACTTGAAATTAAAAGCATATCGAAAAATATTTCATTTGGATTTGCTGATTCAAAGGATAACGAATCAATTGAAGCCTATGCTAAACTGTGCATAATTATACGTTCATTAAATGAAGGATGGGAGCCTGATTGGACAAATAGTAATGAATATAAATATTACCCATGGTTCGATAGCTATAAATCGGGCTTCGGCTTCTCGTGCTCGGGTTACGGTGGTTGGAGCGCGATTACGGCTTGCGGCTCCCGCCTTTGCTTTAAATCACCTGAATTAGCAGAATACGCAGGAAAACAATTTCTTGAAATCTACAATCAATTTTTAACAATTAAATAATACCTAAAACTAAAAACAATGATCAAAGAAAAAATCAAAACGTTTGAAGATGCTTGCAAAGCATTACAAATTTCGGAAGCACTACCTGAAGTATCTGCATTACCAGAAAAACATCAGAAAGCATTAATCGCACATTATAAACTAATCACCATCACCGAAGCATTAAATGAAGGATGGCAACCGAATTGGAATGATTTAGATGAATATAAATATCAGCCTTGGTTTGAAATTGATGCTAGTACGGAAAAGCCATCGGGCTTCGGCTTCTCTTACTCGGATTACGTTGTTTGGAGCGCGGCTACGAGTTGCGGCTCCCGCCTTTGCTTTAAATCACGTGAATTATGTTTATATGCAATAGAGCAGTTTAAACAAATCTACATCGATTATTATTTGATGTAATGAAGTTGGGTTGTGCATTGTATGAGCTGTTTGATGTGTCGGGCTTCAGCTTCTCGAACTCGAATTACGATAATTGGAACACGAATACGAATTGCAGCTCCCACCTATGCTGGGAATAATTTAATAACAATGCAAACCTTGCCAACATGGCAAAAAATAGAAATCAAAATATAGGGCGTTGGTAGCGAAAGCGAAAATGACCTTGAAAGCAAAGGCAAATGAAAAGAATCGGAAACTTATACGAAAAGATAATCAGCATCGAAAATTTAAAGATTGCTGATAAAAATGCCAGGAAAGGGAAAAAGCACCAGTACGGTGTTCAGCTTTTTGACAAAAACAGCGAACAAAAATTAATTGAGTTACACGAAACGCTGAAAAACAAATCCTATAAAACATCAAAATATAAAACATTCATGATAACAGATCCGAAGCCACGTGAAATATTCTGCTTGCCTTATTTCCCTGATCGCATCGTTCATCATGCCATCATGAATGAATTAGAAAAACTTTTCGTTTCAACATTCACCACAGATACTTATTCCTGCATAAAAGGAAAAGGAATACATGCAGCTGCGCGTTCTGTTCGAAAAGCATTAGTTGGTAAGCAAGGAACAAAATATTGTCTTAAACTCGACATAAAGAAGTTTTATCCTAACATCGATCATCAGATATTAAAATACCTGTTACGTAAGAAAATAAAGGATACTAATTTATTGATTTTGCTCGATGAAATTATTGATAGTGCATCCGGTTTGCCAATTGGAAATTATTTAAGTCAATACTTCGCAAATTTTTATCTTACTTATTTTGACCACTGGATCAAAGAAGATAAATCAGTAAAATATTACTTCCGCTATGCAGATGATATTGTGATATTTTCTGATAATAAACCTTACTTACATCAACTGCTTTCTGAAATTAAAAGTTACCTGTTAGATCATTTAAAACTGATAGTAAAAAGTAATTACCAAATATTCCCGGTTACTGATCGCGGAGTTGATTTTGTAGGATACGTATTTTATCATTCCCACACTAGATTACGCAAACGAATAAAACAAAATTGTTTCCGGATGATATCTAAAAATAAAAATGCGCAATCTATAGCATCATATAAAGGATGGATGATTCATGGAAATTGTATTAATCTTCAAAAGAAAATAGATCATGAAAAAGTTTAGTGAATTCGGTATCGAAACAACTTCAAAAGCTTTTGTTGGTACCAAAATAGAAATGGATAGTATTCTTAACAATAAAATTATTGTGCATGCTTTCAGGATTGTTGATTCAAAATTTGATAAAGCAAAAAGTAATGGAAAGTGTTTACACTTACAAATAATGATAGGTGCTGCTTACCATGTAGTATTTACAGGTTCAGGTGCCTTAATGGATCAGATACAACAAGTGCCTGAAGGAGAATTCCCTTTTGAAGCGAAGATAATTAAGGAAAATAAACGATTAATATTTTCATAGATATGAAAGGGAAACGCAAAATATGGACTATTGAAGAATTACATTATTTAACAGAAAACTTTCCTAATCTATGGAATAAAGATCTTGCTAAAAAACTTAATTGCGGATGGCGAACAGTAGTACGTAAAGCACGTGAATTAAATTTAAGTAAATCAGAATCATTCCGGGATACTATTGACTTTTCAAAGTTTGGGCAAGGAAATGAACCTTGGAATAAAGGAATGAAAGGATTAAGTATGAACCAGGCATGTATTGAAAAACAGTTTGTAAAAGGAAATATATCATCAATGAAAAACCCTTTAGTAGCTGAAAAAGCACGTTTAAGCAGAAATGAAACGATAAGAAAAGAAAAGCTTCGCATAAAATATACGCTTCCACAAAAAACCAAACTAAAACTAAATTATTATTAATGCAAACAGCTACAAAACAAATCCACCATGATATTATTCATCTTCAGGGAAAACATATTGGAAATGGAAAAGGATTTCAAAAGAATATGGGATATATCATTTATCCATTTATTAACATGTGGAATGAGATTGTAATACATAACGATTACAAACGCCAGGTAATCTATAAAAACGAAAATGAATTCATGAAAGATTGGAAGGATCTAAAACCTTATAACAATTGTAAAAACGCAGAATACTTAATAAAAAAACTTTACTCAAAATGTTAAAAATAGCAGTTATCACAGCAAATATTGGTGGATTTGATTCCCAAAAATCATTCCCAAAACAAAATATTGAATGTGATTATTTCGCATTCACCGAAAATAATCTTCCATTCCCAATGACAAGTTTAAATCCCCGGATGAAAGCAAAATACTTTAAGCTTCAGGCGCATAAATTATTTCCTGATCACAATGCATTTATTTGGTTGGATTCATCCTTTCAAATCAAAAGCAATCATTTTGCTGCATATATGATTGAACAATTAAATAATTATGGAATTGCTGTTACTAAACATCCGGAACGTCATTGCATCTATCAGGAAGCAGCATTTGTTGATCAGGGATTAAAGCGCGGAGCAACTTACTTTACCAATCGCTACCTATCCAGTAAAATTAATGAAGAAGCAAAACGATATGGTGTTGAAGAATATCCTAAAAACAATGGTTTATATGCATGCGGATTATTTTCGAGAAGAAATAATCCTTCCACCAATAAGTTTTTTGATGCTTGGTGGGACCGTTGCCTGCAGTATTCGGTATTTGATCAGTTATCATTTCCGGTACTTGCTAAAAAACATGGGATATCAATTAATCCATTAGTTTTTGATAATTACCTAGACAATCAATATTATAAAATCGTTAATCACTCCAAATAGTTATGATATCAGTTTGTATTCCAACTTTCGAACAGTACGGCCATGGTGTGGCTAATCTTACTAAGTTATTTGAAAGCCTTAAAATTCAGAAAGGTGATTTTGAAGTAGTGATCAGCGACAATTCAAAAAACGATGATATAAAAAACCTTTGTAAATCGCAATCTGGCCTTGAAATAAAATATATCAAAAATCCTATCATCGGTATTTCACATAATAGCAATAATGCCATTGCCAATGCAAGCTGCGATTTTATTAAAATCATGTATATGGATGATTTATTACTACAGGATAATGCACTTTTATTATTTGAATCATTTTTGCATCAAAGTGCATGGGTAGTTTCCTGTACTTATTGGATTGATACAAACGGAAAAGTGATAAAGCCACACCATCCGCAATGGAATATCAATATGCTAAAAGGAACTAATACAATGGGAATGCCATCCATTATGGCCATCCGAAAAAACGAATTTGAGTTTGATCCAAATTTAAAAACCTTATTGGATTGCGAATACATGTGGCTGCTATATCAAAAGTTTGGTTTTGCTAAAGTGATACCACTGTTTTTAGTAGGCCAAAGGATATGGGCTAAATCTACTTCGCACATGCAGGGTAATTTTAAGAGTTCAGAATATCAGTATTTACGCAAAAAACATAACCTAAAATGATAGATCTAGTTTATACACTTGGAAAATGCAGTAAATGGGATAATAATGAAATACGATATTCATTAAGATCCGTTGAAAAACACCTGAAAAACTACCGGTATGTTTTTATTATTGGTGAATGCCCTGATTGGATCCAAAATGTGATACATGTTCCGGTAATTGAAACCGGACATGCATCACAAAATATCATGCAAAAACTTTTAAAGGCTTGCGATATCCAAATTTTAACGGATGAATTTCTTTTCATGAACGATGATTTCTTCTTCCTGAAAGATGCCGATGCACCAACATACCCATATTATTATGATGGCGAATTATCAGACCATATTCGCCAGGGATATATTAATTGGTACCATGATTATATTAATGAAACCATTACTGAATTAAAAGCTAAGAAACTAAGCAAAAAGTATTTTGATATTCATACACCAATCATATATGGGAAGTATTTATTTCCAATGATCATGAAGGAATTTGATTTTAGCAAAAAACTGATTGTAAAATCTATTTATGCAAATCAGATGAATTTTAAAGGTGAACACATGAAGGATCTTAAAATAAAAGGGTGGTTTAGTAAATCGGTAGTTAATAATCTGATCCGGAACAAGCCAATATTTTCAACCGGTGATATCTGTTTTCAGGAACTGGATAATAAAAAAAGCGCAGTAAAGGAAATACTGCAGGAATTATTTCCTAATAAATCAAAATTTGAAATCTAATGCAAACCATCACCATTCAAAACCAAAATAATAAGCTGAATAGTAATTTGTTTTTACATATTGCTCCGGCACCATCCAAACCATTATTGGAAAGTAACTTCCCAATTGAAGTGCATATTAACGAACATTCAGCTGCAGGTCCGGTTGGATTTGGAAATTTAAACGCTGTTAGTGTTCCATCACTTTCATTCGATGCTGAAATAATTGATATAGCTAGAATCAAACTAAACCAACTTTCATCATTGATCACCGTTCCGGCAACAGGGATGTGCAGCATGGATTTTATTCAGCAATACAAGCAACAAAACCCATCGGCAAATGCTGATGATCTGATGGCAGTTTACATCCTTAAAAAGAAATAATCATGCGAAAATATATAATCCATATCGACTATCGCGAAAAAGCACAGGAAATACTAAAACGCAAGATCCTGAATTCAATTAAAAAGATTGGATTACATGCAACCGAATACCAAATCGAATACTTGGTAAGTAATATCAAAACAAAGTTACCCACAGCTCTAAATCATCGGGAAACGATACGCATTTATCAATTAACCTTGGATGCATATAAAAAGGATTTACTTAAATAGTAGATTCTTTTTGTTTTCCCTTCCCCAAACCCCTTACCCTTTAGTGATTTAATAAATTAGTACAAACGAACATTTGGATTCGCTGAATTCGAAATTGGCCGGTATAGTATATATATTCTTTTGATTTCTTTCTTTTTTGTAAATAGGTTAATAAAGAATAAGGAAAAAAATAGTGCATTCGTGCGCACGGTTCGGAACATATATAAAACATTGAAAAAAAGAGCGCACGAATTACGCACGAATGCGCACGAATTCGCACGAATATCATTCTGCACGAATATTTTAAGTTCTGCATCCTTTTGATATCAAATGTTTCATCAAAAAAATACGGCAATCAATAAAATAGGCACAAACACGTAAAATTTTATTCGTGCGGTCGGATGTATTGATTTTATTACTATCTTAAGGTAGATGGCAGTAGTCTGCACGAATGTTCGAACAAAATACCATGTTTATCGCAACCCCTAAACGCAAAAAAATATGATAATTTATCACCTTCCATGTAAAGATCATGTAAAACACTACCTCGAATTTACTTTTGGAATTCCCCAACAACCAATTTTAATCCGGAATGGAAGTTATATCGGTAAATATTTTTACCAATTGGTAGAAGATGCTTCCGAAACAAGAGAAAAAACATTGAAACTGGATAACTATACCAGTATGATCGAACTAAAAATTACACAGGATATGGTTTTGCGTAAAGGATGTGTATTGACCAAAACAAACGTTCGTGCTTTCAATACATTTGTAAGTGATCATTTCAAAACACAGATACATGCAATTTTAGATACCTTAACTGATATTCAAGGCATGCAAATAAAGAAAGCGATTGAAATAATTTACGATAAATTTAACATGGATGAAGCAATTATGACGCACGAAGCAATCCGAAAGGACTACCAACGCTACAAAAAACGCTTAAAAAGCGCATCAACAAACGATTAAAAAAAGAATGGGAAAAGTGTCCCGATAAAACAACATAAAAACCAATAGCCATGCGTGATATAAACCAATTTTCAGGTGATAATTTAGGCGGTAATATTCGCTTCGAATTTGCAGAAATAAATGATATCGATTCAATTGCTGAATCCATTGATGGAAATATTACTGAAA
>CAIXIP010000050.1 GCA_903919535.1 uncultured Bacteroidota bacterium
AAATTATTATTCAAACTAAAATTTAAAAATCCCTTGATCACATTAAATGACGCCACTTCCGTGACATGTTGTTTTACAAAGTTTCCTATTTCGTTGGCGGTTTGCTCAGGATTTTTTTTGCTTTGTTTGAGGTAAGAAAAAACCACGAAAGTAAAATCACCTTCATAATCGTCACTGGTTTTTTCAAGCGCAATCTTTTCAATATCAACTTCAGCGTTGAAACAATTTTGAAATGCTAACGATATACTTTGTTTTAATTTTTGTTCGATCATGTTAATTTCCTCAGATGGGCTGAGGTGCAAAGAAAAGCATTTCTATTTAAACGGAGAATCTTTCTCTTTGCTTACAACGTTGTAAACCAACATTTTTTAGTTTGGGTATTTATTAATACTTTTGAATTAGAAATTTTCAAACAATGAATACCATACAAATACCTGAAGCCGAATTCAATAAAATGCAAGAAGAATTGGCATTGTTAAAAAATTCGGATATGCTGAAAAAACTAAATCGGTTGATTGATTTATTGTTTCAGGATAAATACGGTTTGTATATGGGCGATTACACAGACGATTTAACAGAGCATGCTGTAAATGATATTGAATCGGATAAAAACAACTCAGTTTGGGACAATGTATAAACAAAGAGACATTGTTTTGGTTCCTTTTCCATACAGCGATTTGAGTGCTGTTAAAAAGCGTCCGGTGTTGGTGGTGTCAAACAATAATTACAATAATAATTTTGATGATGTTTTGGTTTGCGTAATAACAAGCAACCAATTTTTGGATTCGTATTCTGTTGAACTGGAAAACGAAGATTTGGAAGTAGGTGTACTGCCTGAAAAATCTGTTGTGAAATCGCATAAATTATTTACCATTCATAAAGATAAGATTGTTAAAAAATTTAGCGTGGTAACAGAAACTTATTTTGAAAAAGTGACTTCAAAAATTATTGAATTAATTGAGTAAAAGTGAAAATTTATCAGCGAAAATCTGCGCAATCTGCGAGAAATTAATTTATTTAAACGGAGAATCTTTCTCTTTGCTCACAACATTGTAAACCATTTTATCCAGAAATCTTGGAAAGAATTTATTAAGAAACTTAGTGAGTTTTCCTTGTGAAGTGAGCACCACTTCGGCTTTTCGTTTTTCAATCATTTTGAGAATTTCTTCTGCAACTTTTTCTGCCGGCATTAATTTCGATTCATCCAAAGGAGTTTCAGTTTGCGCTTTTCCATCTTTGTTTAATGCTGTATTGCGAATATTTGAAGCAGTGTATCCCGGACAAATTACGCCAACATGCAAACCTGTTTTGATATTTTCAATTCGCAATGAATCCATGAAACCATTCATCGCAAACTTTGATGCCGAATAACCTGTACGTCCGGGCAAACCTTTTATTCCTGCAACCGAGCTCACACCAATCATACTTCCTTTTTCTTTCAATAAATAAGGCATAGCATATTTTGTGCAATACACCGTTCCCCAAAAATTAATATCCATTACTTGCTTTAAAACTGAAAGATCTAAATCAGCAAAAAGTGCACGCATACTAATTCCAGCGTTATTGATAAGAATGTTAATGGTGTTGAATTGTTGAATGGCTGAA
>CAIXIP010000051.1 GCA_903919535.1 uncultured Bacteroidota bacterium
GGCGACCACCGAGATCTACACAGGCGAGACACTCTTTCCCTACACGACGCTTTCCGATCTAATTAAATTTGGAAAAGTCTTTTTGTTTTATTTTTCTTTGCACCAAATTTTGAGAAATGGCATCTCAAAAAAAATTCAATTTCACTTTATTAAGAAACCAAATTAGCTAGTGTATGAGCAAAAATTTAGTAATCGTTGAGTCCCCTGCAAAGGCAAAAACAATCGAAGGGTTTTTAGGAGAAGGATTTACAGTAAAATCAAGTTATGGACATGTCCGCGATTTAGCAAAAAAAGGATTTGGTGTTGATATTGAAAACAATTTTACTCCCAATTATGAGGTATCTCCAGACAAGGCTAAAGTAGTTGCCGAATTAAAGAAACTAGCAAAGGGAGCCGAAACGGTTTGGTTAGCAACCGATGAGGATCGTGAGGGAGAAGCAATTTCTTGGCACTTATTTGAGTCATTGAATTTAAATGAGAAAAATACTAAGCGTATTGTTTTTCATGAGATCACCAAATCGGCAATCAAAAACGCTATTGCAAACCCTCGTACAATCGACAAACATTTAGTTGACGCACAACAAGCACGCAGAATTCTTGATCGCTTGGTTGGTTTTGAACTTTCTCCTATTTTATGGAAAAAAATCCGCCCATCCTTATCTGCGGGCCGTGTGCAATCTGTTGCGGTTCGTTTAATTGTAGAGCGTGAAAGAGATATCATGAATTTTAACAGCACATCTTCTTATAAAGTTACTGCTAATTTTGTTTCTGGAAATTCACTTGTTAAGGCAGAACTTTCAACAAAATTTAAAACGTTTGATGAAGCTCGTGCGTTTTTGAAAAAGTGCGAACATTCTGATTTCACTATCGAAAGCGTTGAAACAAAACCCACAAAAAAAACATCTGCAGCACCATTCACAACTTCAACATTACAACAAGAAGCTAGTCGTAAGCTTGGTTTTTCAGTTGCTCAAACCATGGTGGTAGCGCAACGTTTATATGAAAGTGGAAAGATTACTTATATGAGAACCGACTCAGTAAATCTTTCTGACACTGCTATTAACCAAGCAAAAGAGACCATTACAGGAAATTATGGTGCAAAATATTTAAATATTCATCAGTATAAAACAAAATCAAAAGGCGCACAGGAAGCTCATGAGGCTATCCGTCCGACATATATCGAACACTCAACAATAACTGGCGATTCGGCTGACAAACGCTTGTATGAATTAATTTGGAAACGTACAATCGCATCTCAAATGAGTGATGCAGAGTTGGAAAAAACAACTGCCGTGATAACTATTTCAGGCGCAACAGAAAAATTTGTTGCTCAAGGTGAAGTATTAAAATTTGATGGTTTCTTGAAAATTTATTTAGAAGGAACAGATGACGAGGATGAAGAAAATCAAGAAGGAATGTTACCTCCAATGAAAGTAGGAGAAAAACTAAATCCTAATGAAATTAGTGCTGTTGAACGTTACACACATCATCCTGCTCGTTACACTGAAGCGAGTTTGGTAAAAAAACTAGAGGAATTAGGCATCGGTCGTCCATCTACTTACGCACCTACAATATCAACTGTTCAAAAGCGTGAATATGTTGTAAAAGAGGACAGAGAAGGGGTACAAAGAAATTACAATGTAGCTACTTTAAAAGGCGCTAAAATAACTGAAGAAATCAGAACAGAAGGCACTGGCGCAGAAAAATCAAAATTGTTTCCAACAGATATCGGAATGGTTGTAAATGATTTTTTATTAAAAGAATTCCCGCAAATAATGGATTTCCATTTCACTGCAAAAGTGGAAGAAGAGTTTGATGAAATTGCTGAAGGAAAGATCAATTGGACAAAGATGCTAGCTGATTTTTACAAGCCTTTTCACAAAAGTGTTGAACATACATCCGAGCATTCTGAACGTGCAAGTGGGGAGCGATTACTGGGCATCGACCCTGTTTCAGGTAAAAATGTATATGTACGTATTGGCCGTTTCGGCCCAATGGCGCAGCTTGGCGAAAGCAATGACGAAAACAACAAACCGAAATTTGCAAGTTTACGCAAAGACCAACGAATTGATACAATTACATTCCAGGATGCATTAGATCTATTTAAACTTCCAAGAGTAGCGGGTGAATTTGAAGCAAAAGAAATGGTTGTTGCTGTAGGGCGATTTGGACCATATGTTCGTCATGATGGCAAATTTATTTCTTTGAAAAAAGAAGATGACCCAATGACTGTTTCTGCAGAACGTTGCATCGAATTAATAGAAGCGAAACGCCAAGCAGAAATTGATAAATACATTAAAACATTCCCTGAAAACACAGAAGTCCAAGTGTTAAATGGACGTTGGGGACCTTATTTAGTAATAGGACAAAACAATTTTAAATTACCAAAGAACATTGATGCGAAAAATTTAACTTTGCAGGAATGTTTAGATATTGCTGCCGATCCTAAAAATGCTAGTAAAGGAAATCGCTTCAAAAAAACAACAACAGCAAAACCATTTAAAAAAACAGCAGCGAAAAAAGTAGCGGCTCCAAAAAAAGTGGCGGTAAAAAAGGTAGCGAAAAAAGCGGCAAAGAAAGTTTCGAAGAAAAAATAATTGTAAAAAACCGTACCTTTTTTTCATTTAAAGAGTTATAGATTTAAAACATTGAATTTTTTAAATTGAAATTGTGATATGCAAGAATACTTTACACCCATAAATTCTAAATCCTTCAATCAAGCTGCACAGTACCCTGAAAAGTCATATGGCAAACTTATCAATGCATATATTCAAGAAGGTGATTTCCCAAGCTTAGAAAACATTCAGTTGGCTATCATTGGAGTTGAAGAAGACCGAAAAGCATTGAATAACGAAGGATGTGGACTAGCACCAGATTACATCCGTGAAAATTTATATAAATTGTTTCAAGGAAACTACACTACAAAAATTGCGGACCTTGGGAATATTAGAAAAGGAAATACAATTGACGACAGCTACTATGCAGTATCAGATGTTGTCTCTCAACTATTGAAAAAAAATATTATTCCAATTATTATTGGCGGAGGACAAGACATAACCTATTGCAATTATTTAGCTTATCAAAAACTTGAACAAACTATCAATATTGTTGCAGTTGATTCGTGTTTTGATATCGGTGATGGGGAAAAAGAGCTTAACTCTCAAAGTTATCTAAGTAAGATAATTTTACATAAACCAAATATCCTTTTTAATTTCAGTAACGTTGGTTATCAAACCTATTTTGTTGAACAAAATTCAATTGACCTGATGGACAAATTGTTTTTTGACTCTCATCGATTAGGTCAGGTAAGAGCAAAAATGGAAGATGTTGAACCTATTGTTAGAAATGCAGACGTAGTAAGTTTTGACATTTCTTCTGTTCGCCAAAGTGATGCTCCAGGCAACGGAAATGCTTCACCAAACGGGTTTTATGGCGAGGAAGCTTGTCAAATTGCCCGTTATGCAGGATTGAGCGACAAACTTTCTTCAATTGGATTTTATGAAATAAATCCGGCATTTGACACAAATAAACAAACGGCTCATTTGGTTGCGCAAATGATTTGGTATTTTATTGATGGATTTTATAATCGCAAGCAAGATTATCCTATCATTGATAAATCAGAATACACAAAGTACCGTGTTTCTATAAAAGACCATGAACACGAAATTATTTTTTACAAAAGCAATAAAAGCGATCGATGGTGGATGGATGTACCTTATCCTCTAAATCATCAACTAAAATTTGAGCGCCATCACATGGTTCCATGCTCTTATAGCGATTACGAGACCGCTTGTAGGGATGAAATGCCTGATAAATGGTGGCAAACCTATCAGAAATTGGGGTAGAGTAAAAACTATTTTTTTTAGTGATGAACAATAAAATGTTTAAAAAATTTGTTTTTATAAACTATATACTTAATTTAGCGACCTAACTATAATGGAAAACTATCAAAAATTGTTACTTTTTAACAAGACAAACATGAGAAAAACCCTTACTATTATTGCATTTTCAATTACTGGTTTAGTGTCTTTTGCGCAGCAAGATGCACAGTTCAGTATGAATATGTTTAACCGTTTGTCCGTTAATCCGGCATACGCAGGTATGAACAAAGCATTATGTGCTACGTTATTATATCGTCAGCAATGGACTAATTTCCCAGGTGCTCCGAAAACAGGATTATTAAGCATTGATTATGGCACAATTGCTCATGGTGGTATAGGCTTGACAGTTGACCAAGATCAATTAGGTTTTGACAAAACATTGAAAGCAAAATTAGCATACTCGTTTCATTTGCCAGTTGGTCCAGGAACATTGGGCATTGGTTTAGATGCAGGTATGATTCAAAAATCACTTTCAGGTAACTTTATTGCTCCTGATGGAACAACTACTGTTGGTGGTGGAGGATCTGACCAAGCTATTCCTTGGAGTGGCACTTCTGCAATCACTTATGACCTAGGAATAGGTTTATATTATCAAACAAAACAATTATATGTTGGTTTATCATCACTTCATTTGCCGCAACAAGAATTGGGTAAAAAGAAAGATTCTACAACTGCAATGAGTGCTTATGATTTTAACTTTAAAGTAGCACGTCACTATTATGTTATGGCTGGGTATACTTTTCAGTTAGGAAATACGTTTGATCTAAGACCATCTGTTTTAGCTAAATCTGATGCTTCATCTACACAAGTTGATATCAACTTATTAGCATATTGGCAAAAAATGGTATTTGTTGGAGCTTCTTATCGCTTAAGCGATGCCATTGTCGGGATTGTAGGATTAGAGTGGAAAGGAATTAGATTTGGCTATTCTTATGACATGACAACATCTGCTATTAAGAATCATAGTAATGGGTCGCATGAAATTATGTTAGGATATTGTCACAGGTTTACAAAACCTGAACATCGCCAATCACATACAAACGTTAGATTTTTATAAAAATATTTTTGTAACCTTTATTTTTTAGCATCGTTTAAACTACCCTATTTCATCTAAAATCATCTGCCATTTTTGTAAGCTGATTTTTCTAAAAATAAAGGGTATAATTTAAAAAAAACAAATATGAAAAAGTTGCTCTTGTTAGGTTCTATGGTAGCGGTTTTAGGTACAAGTTGTGTCAAAAGCTCCGGAGAACTTGTAGGTGTTCATCCCCGTACTGAATGGTTCGATATAGACCCTTTTGGTATGTTGTATATTCCTATGGGAAGTTACAACATGGGTCCAGATGATGAGGACAATCCTTATGCACATACTACCAAGTCTAAAACAGTTTCTGTTCAGGCATTTTACATTGACCAAACTGAAATTTCAAATAATGAATATCGCCAATTTGTATATTGGGTTAGAGATTCAATAGCTCACCGTGCATTATTTGAAGATGGCAGAGCAGAACATGGTGTTGAAACAGATGATTATGATCAACCATTAGATCCACCTTTGGTAAATTTTGATGAACCAATTGGGTATGATGAACAAGATGTTCGTGAGGTTTTAGAATTTATGTATTTGCCACCTGAAGAAAGATTTTATAGAAGAAGAGAAATCGACACTCGAAAATTAAATTATGAGTATTACTGGATCAATTTAAGGTTAGCTGCTCAAAAGTCAAATCGCTTCAAACCATCAAAAACACCTGATGAAAAAAGCGGATTAGATTTTATTAATGGAGGTCAATCTACCAGTGTTGGAGACAACAAAACTTTAGGGCGCTATGATGTAAAAGATCCTATTTCTGATGGAAATGGAAACTATAGCACACGTGAAAGAAAAGATAAAGACAGAAGTGTTTTTATTGTTAAAGATGTAATAAACGTTTATCCGGATACATTAGCTTGGGTTCATGACTTTACATATTCATTTAACGAGCCTATGACCAATATGTATTTTTGGCATAGCGCTTATGATGACTACCCAGTAGTTGGTGTTAGTTGGAAACAAGCTCGTTCATTCTGTGTTTGGAGAACACAATTGTTTAATAATTGGCTGTTAGAAAACGGACAATCATATGTTAACGATTTCCGTTTACCAACAGAATCAGAATGGGAATATGCAGCTCGTGGAGGCCTTTCTTTAAGTCCATATCCTTGGGGTGGTCCATATATTAGAAATGCATTAGGATGTTTCTTAGGAAACTTTAAACCAATGCGTGGAAGTTATATTGATGATGGTGGTTTCCATACTGTAAAAATTGAGTCTTACAACCCTAACGATTACGGACTATACTGTATGGCTGGAAATGCAGCAGAATGGACAAGTAATGCATTTGATGAATCGGCTTATGATTTCTCACATGACTTAAACCCTGACTATGTATACGAAGCTCAAGACAATGAGTCTAACGTATTAAAGAGAAAAGTAATCAGAGGCGGTTCTTGGAAAGACGTTGGTTATTACCTACAAACAAGTACAAGAACTTATGAATACCAAGACACAGCAAAATGTTATATTGGATTCCGTTGTGTTCAGACATATCTTGGACGTGCGAAGGGCGATATTGCTGGACCAGGTGGTTTGTAAAAACATTTTTAATTGTAATCTCTAATCTAAATAATAATAATTAATTAAAATTTCAAAATCATGGGTGGTAAAAAATGGAAAAATTTCATGGCCAAATTGTATGGATTTGGCGCTTCAATCGTAATCATTGGTGCGATGTTTAAAATTATGCACTGGCCTGGTGCAGGTCCAATGCTTGTTATTGGTTTATCAACAGAGGCAGTAATTTTCTTCTTCTCGGCATTTGAGCCACCTCATGAAGAAGTGGATTGGAGTTTAGTTTACCCTGAATTAGCTGGCATGCATGGAGAAGAAGCTGTAAAAGAGCTTGAAGAAGACAAAGGTTCAATTACTGAACAATTAGATAATATGCTTGAGGAAGCAAAAATCGGACCTGAACTTATTGCAAGTTTAGGAGATGGTATTCGCAACTTAAGTGACCAAACTGGAAAACTAACGAAAATCACAGATGCAACAATTGCAACTGATGAATATGTTACCAACATGAAATCAGCTTCTAAAAGTGTTGATGCATTATCACAATCTTATACAAAAGCTTCTGAATCTTTATTGGGATTATCATTACAAAAAGATGAAAGTTCATCTCTTGGTGAGAATATCGTAAAAATGTCAAAAAATCTTTCTGCATTGAACGCTTCATATGAACTTCAGTTGCAAGGATCTACAGATCATTTAAAAGCGACTTCTAAATTCTATGATGGATTGACTGATTTAATGAAAAATTTAAATGATTCAGTTGATGATACTAAGAAATATAAAGAACAAATTGCTCAACTTTCTTCTAATTTAGAATCGTTGAATACAATTTATGGTAACATGCTTACCGCAATGAGAAAGTAATGAGGCATACTCATTACTTTTTTTGATGAAGATTTTTCTTCCTCACGAATTATTAACTTAATATTAATTAGTACAAAATAATATAAACTATGTCAGGTGGTAAAGAAACCCCAAGGCAAAAGATGATTGGTATGATGTACCTAGTGTTAACAGCACTATTGGCACTAAACGTATCAAAAGAAATTCTGAATGCCTTTGTAGCTATCGAGGACGGTTTGAATACAACCAACACTAACTTCGATGGTAAGAATGGAATATTATATTCCAAATTCGATAAAGCTTATGGCGAAAATAAAGTCAAAACAAAACAATGGTTTGAAAAAGCGCAACAAGCAAAAAAATATTCTGCGGAACTTTGTAAATATGTAGATGAACTAAAAAGTGAAATTTATGCTGATGTTCAGAAAGTTCCAA
>CAIXIP010000052.1 GCA_903919535.1 uncultured Bacteroidota bacterium
AAACATTTTAATAAAATTTTGTTTTCGAAAAGCAGATTTCTCTCTGCATTTCATTACGTTCGAAATGACGGTCCTATGTGTCATTTCGACCAGCGGGAGAAATCTCATTTTTGGAAGGCAGGTTTCTTAAGCATTTCATTGCGTTCGAAATGACAGTCCATAGATGACATTTCGACCAGCGGGAGAAATCTCATTTTCGGAAGGCAGGTTTCTCAAGCATTACTTTGGGTTCGAAATTACAGGTCAATATGCCGCCTTCTGTTCTACTATAAATATAAACTGAAGGCATAATAAGGGCACAATATACTCCCCTAAAGGCCTGAATAAAATTCATTTGGGCAGCTCCAAGCAAAAAATGGGGCAGCGCAATCTCCTTAAAGATCTAATCAATTGCTGAAAGGGGGAGAATATATTGATTTTAAGGAGGCTTTACTTTCAGAAGGGCATTCAATTTAATCATTCAGGGAGGCAATAAGCTTCCGAAAAAGTTCCCCGAAATAAAAATGGGGGTGCCCAGATTAAAAATTGGGGCGCCCCAATACAAAATGGGCATGCCTGGATTCAAAATGGGGGTGCCTTGAATGAAATTGGGAATGCCCCGAATCAAATTGGGGGCGCCCAAATACAGAATGAAGGTTAGCCTGAATGAAAATGGGGTGCCCTAAATCAAATTGGGGATGCCCGGATTCAAATTAGGGGTGCCCTGAATCAAATTGGAGATGTCCTAAATCAAATTGGAGATGCCCTGAATCAAATTGGAGATGCCCTGAATCAAAATAGGGGTGCCCTGAATCAAATTGGGGATGCCCTAAATGGAGGATTCCCCCCCTATCCCTCTCAAGAGGGGAGTTGATTAATCGTATTCGAAATGGCAGATTTCTCTCTTCACTTTGTTTCGTTCGAAATGACAGTCCTTAAATGTCATTTCGACCAGCGGGAGAAATCTCATTTTTGGAAGGCTGATTTCTTATACATTTTATCTCTCTTTCGAAAAGCTGATTTCTCACTCCTTTTTATTACGTCTTAAATAAATTCAATCAAAACCTCAATTTCTTCTTTGATTTCTGCTCATATAAATATTTAAGCACAAACAAACTGGAAACAAAAAAAGGAATACAGGGTATTTTCAGACGAACCAAAGAGCCAAAATTGGAAGTTGCAATACCAACTGAAAAGGCAAAAAACAAAGAAAACAAAACAGAGAACAATAACAATGGATTCTTTCCAATCAAACTAAAAAAACCAAAAAATTTCAATCTAATTAACAAAAAAAAAGTCAGTAACAAAATGTAGCTATTTTCTAATGCCGATAGAAGCATAACTGGATTTTTCACTTCGAATATATAAGGACGAAAAAGAGTAGCAGAAATTGCTTGAGGAGCTTTCTGCAACATACTAATAGGATCTGCATCATAATCACCGATATCAAAACTTTTTCCGCCATAATGAGACTGTTTTTGGTCAATATTTGATTCTACTGCTTTATCCATAACCTTATCAATGGCATACACCCCTAATACGTCACTCATTTGAGAAAGCACAAAAAATCCAATGCCGACTCCTAGGGAAATAAAAAATGGGCCTGCAATAAATTTCAACATTTTGTTTTTAACCTTCATTAAACGTTCATTTGTTAACCATATAATGGACCCGGGTAATAGCGCAAATAAAATATAGGGCTTTATGGCAACCAACAAATACCCTGCAATAAAGACATAAATAAAACTTGACAATTTGTATTTTTTTTTAATAAAAAAACAATAAAAATGATACGTATACCAGCCAACAGCTGAAAGTGTTATAGTATCTTTTAAAAGACCTGAACCCCAAAAAACAACAGATGGAACGAACAAAATACTAATTGCAAATTGGTTTTGTAATTGTGGGAATTGTTCATTAAACAATAAAAACAAACGCCAAATCCCTGTATAACACAACCAAGCTAATAAAATTGCAGTAACAACATAACTTTGAAATGAAGCGAAACAAAATGGCACAATCAAACGTGCGACAAAAACTGCTTTTGCATCCCTCCAATAAACAGGCCAGCCTGTTGAAGCGTCAAAATTATTATAGTTTTCAGGAGTAATATTTCCTTTAAGCGTATCAAAAAAAACAAGAATGTTTTTATTTGACATTTTTAATATCGCTCTAGATGTTTCAAAATAAGCAATTGTATCCCCACCTGAATAATAGAATTGATAGATCAAACAAACTGAAATCGCACCAATCAATTTTACCATCAAACCTTTAGTATAGAATTTATAAAAGGGATGTTTTTTAATGTTTCGGTATTGGATATAACTT
>CAIXIP010000053.1 GCA_903919535.1 uncultured Bacteroidota bacterium
ATAAATAATTTGGATTATCACAAGGGTCCGTAAAATCAAAAATCATCGTACAAATTGCAAAGATCGGTTCGAATTCCAATAAATACGTAAGGTGTTTTCTTAGTTGTATAATCACTTTGTTCTATCCGATAAACAGCCCCAATTTCAAGTTTTAAATTAACTCTGGCATCAACAATATACGCCACCCGAAGCGATGTTGTTATTAAATTAGTTTGAAAACCTTGAGTTATATTGTTTCCATATTCACGTGGGTGGTTAGTATAAGAAATATAAATATTTTTACCGTAATCTGTTGTGGCACTATCTGCTCCATAAACAGCATACACACACTTTGCCTCTACAAACAATCGTTTAAACCTGTAATTTAAGAATGTAGCAGACTCTACAAAATTTGCGCCTAGTGGATGAGCTAATGGTTGATTAAAGTGTCCATAATTTTGCTGAACACTTCCATGGGCATAAGTGTATGGTCTAACATAATTAAACTCGGTTTGAAAATTAAGTTTCTTGATCGTGAATAGATCAAAACTTTTGAACCCAACCTGAAAAGCTTGCTTATTGCCCCACCAGCCTTTTTGTGCTTTCACCTCTTTTAATAAAAACTCATCTAGTAATAACTGCCCATAAAGTTGCTGTCTTTTAAACAATTTAATTTTTATACTAAAACCCAAAAAGGCATTGTCGCTTGAGCCTAAGGAATATTCTGTTGGCCGGAAAAACATAATCGGATTTAAATAATTTACATCATACCCTCTGTAACGACTACTGTCGGATCCTTGCCAAACAATGGATTCGAACAACCCGAGATTAATTCGTTTTGTTGCATTCCATCCCAGATAATGAAATGTTGCATATTTATTGAGCCAATCCCTTTTAAGTCCTGAAGGGTTCGAGACATCTTTCATGATCGTATATAAATTCACATACGTTAAATGCCAAACATTGGTAGTGATCTTCATAAATGGATAAGGAGAAGCGACATCTGACAAAAATAAAGAACGATAACCATCACCAAAAAAATGCTTATCCTGGCCAATTTGCACATTGAATATTTTATTGGGCGAATAAGAGATGTAACCCGTATAATACTCATAAGTATATTGAGGGTTTATTGAATCGTGATTAGATCTATAGGCATATCCAATACCTGGAACTACGTGCGATTCTTTTATCACAGAATCGGTATATGAAGAGAAAGTTGCTCTTCCTGTGTATGCTTTCAGGTTAAGTGCAAATTTTTCACCGATATTCATAGAGAGGTTTGCGCCAATTGCCAGATCATTTAAAAAACGAGAAGATGAAGACGATTGATAACCAGCAATTGCTGATATAATTGGAAAAATTTCAATTGCTGATTTTTTTTCCTTTCCGGGTTGTTTTTCATTTTTCCCAATCAAAATTGGGCATTCAGCAGTAGAATCACTTATTGATTTAATATCGGTATATCGATATGGTTTTACAAAAGTTTGAAAATTCTGTGCTTTACTATTATAATAGTTATCAAAGCCCCATAAATAATCTTTATTGAGCGTATAATTCAATGCTTGAGAAAACATGTCATTTCCCAAAACAATCATGATAAAAACGCCTAGTAATACGAATTTAGAAATCTGATTTTTATTCATTTTCTTGAGGAGTTCGATTTTTCATTTTTTTAATAAAAAATGGAATCTGTGCTAAAGACAAAGCGCTACCGGCAACAATTAATAAAGATAAAGTAGCATTCAAATATAATGATGAAAGAGAAACTGCAATTATTAAAAGATTCACTGAATAAAGAATAATCACTGTTTTCTTTTGAGTAAATCCAATATCAATCAAACGATGATGCAAATGGTTTCTATCTGCTGAAAATGGTGACACACCGCGTACTGCTCGATAAATAAAAATTCGCAATGTATCAACTAAAGGATATACTAAAACAGCCATTGCAAATATTGGTTTTGAAATATTTAAAATAAATGAATTTTGAATAGAGCTTACATCATAACTGACAAGCTTAATTGCTAAAATACAAATGATCAAACCTATGGTTAATGAACCCGAATCTCCCATGAAAATTTTTGCCGGAGCAAAATTAAAAATCAGAAATGCTAATAACGAACCAGATAATGCAATTGCTAGGGCAGCCATAACAGGATCGCCAGCTAAGGCAAACCAAACACCAAATGCAGTAGAAGCAATAAAACCTATCCCACCAGCCAAGCCATCAAGTCCATCAATCAAATTAAATGCATTTACTACTACTATATATGTAAATAGTGATAAAAAAACACTTGCCCAATAAGGAATAACATCTATTCCAAAAATGCCATGCAAACTGGAAATTCGAATGTCTGCCATCAGTACCAGAACCATTCCAACCATTACATGTGCAACTAATTTTTTTACAGGAGCTGTGCCAATAATATCATCTTTAACTCCAACAAAAAACATTAATAACAATGTAGAAGTAATGAACTTATAATCCTCCATTGATTTTAACACTTGCATCGAATCATGAATAATTCTGCTGGGGAACCAAAGCGAAAATGAAAATAAAGTACCTGCAAAAATAATAATACCCCCAATGGTTGGGATCATTCGAGTATGTAATTTGCGGGTATCGCCAGGAGCATCAAACAATCGTTTGAGGATGGCAACTTTTATCAATGATGGTGTTGAAAGCAAAACAACCAAAAATGATGTAGCAAAAACAAGTATTAAAAATTCCATAAAAATTTTCTATTCTCCGATTCATTTCTTGAAAAGGAAGTGATGTAAATTTAATAAATTAAAAAACACCTTTTGTGTCTAAAAATCATAATAAAAATTTGCCAAAGAAGTGCGAATTCCGAAATATACGAATTGAGTATTGTTTGTTGAATTTCCGATTTTTGCAATACGATTCGATATCCCTACAACAATATTAAAGTTTGTAGAAGGATTTACCAAATATCCAATGTGAATATCCTGATACATAATTGTAGACTTCAAACCTTGAGTTGTATGAATATTATCAAGTTTTTGTGAAATAGGGAATGCATTATCTGATTTAAAAATTGCGCCCCCAAAATTTGTATTCAAACTATCAAGACCTTTCACAGCATAATTTGCTTTTATTTCAATAAAAAAATCTTTCAATCGATAATTGATGAACCCAACAGCTTCCCAAAAATTTGCTCCCAGTGGATGCGCTAATGCTTGGTTATAATGAGTATAGCTTTGCTGAGAATTTTCAGAGGCATACGCATAAGGACGAACCGTATTATATTCGGCCTGAACATGTAAATTTTTTATCGTGAACAGATTGAAGTACTTGAAGCCAATCTGATATCCGGATTTATTTTTTACATCACCTCCATTGTTTTTTGAATACACATCATCTAACATGTATTGACCATAAAGTGAAATAGAATTTGAGAGTTTCAATTTTAATGTAGCCCCAAGCAATATGTTGTTCTTATTATTTAAGCCATACACAGCTGTATTTACTCCAATTACTGGATCAAATGTATTAAAACTCACGTGTTGGCGGTTAGTAGAATCTGCCGCTTCCCATATCATTCCCTGAAACAAACCTAATTGCAATCGCTTGAAAAAATTCATGCTTAACATTTGAAAGCTTCCAACTTTTTTCTGAAACAGTCGCTCAATTTTTGGTGGCGTTTTTACCCCACCATCAGTAAGATTCATAAAAGACGTATACAAATTTGTATACTGAATATTTTTATAAGTTGTTGTGATTCGAGCATAAGGGTAATTGAAGGCATTATCAGACAGCAGTAATGAACGATAACCGTCACCAACAAAATGTTTTCCATTACCGACTTGAATATTTAGCATTTTTACGGGTGAATAGGAAACGTAGCCCGATGCCATGGCATAATCATAACCATTTGTCTTAAATTTTTTTGCTCGTCCTTGACCAGGAATTACATCGTAGGAATAATTTGATGTTTGCGGAAACAGATCATTTGTTGATTTTATATAATCATCAATGTATTGAACATAGGTTGCCTGATTTTCGTAAAATGAAGATTCAAAAGAAATTTTTTTTCCGATATCACCACGAACTAAAAATCCGCGCGTGTTCTTATAAAGCTTTTCTCCAGTGCTATCGGCAAGATCTTTCCCAAATTCAAAATTAAAAAGAGGATCTATGGTGAGATAAAATTTGTCGGCTGTATCATTAATAATTATTAAACTTTCCTTTTTAACTTTCTTGTAAAGGAAAGGCCCAAATTTTGATTTGCTTTTTTGCTGATGTGTTAATGGAGCAATTTGTGGCTTGAAACAAGAATAATCATTCCCTATATTTTTTTTAGCAGAATCTGATTTAATTACGTTCGTTTGTTTTTCATAATTCAAGCTCCACTCTCTATTCAATTGCACATTACTCTGAGCAAGCAGTGCTGCAGGAAGTAAAAATAATATATTGAGTAGTTTCTTCATGTTGTGTGTCATTGAAAGCGATGGCAAAGTAATCTTCAGACAAAAAAAGGTTGTTTTTGCAACTGCAAAGTAATGACTTACGACAACTTTCCTTTTACCTCTTCATAAACTGAAGCTATTCCTTCTTCCAGATCAATTTTATGTCTCCAACCGAAAGAATGCAGCTTACTTACATCCATCAATTTACGTGGTGTTCCGTCAGGTTTTGTTGAGTCAAATTTTAATTCACCATTGAAACCAACAATTTTTTTCACAAGTAAAGCTAAGTCCTTAATTGTAATATCTTCTCCAACTCCTATATTAACTAATCCCGATTCATCGTAATTTTGCATCAGATAAAAACACGCATCTGCCAAATCATTTACGTGCAAAAACTCTCTCATTGGCGAACCCGTTCCCCAGATTTCAACTGAAGACAAATTTTCTTTTTTTGCCGTATGAAATTTACGGATCAATGCAGGTAACACATGGGAATTATTTAAATCGTAATTATCATTTGGGCCATACAAATTTGTTGGCATCACTGAAATGAAATTACAACCATATTGTGCCCGATATGCATCACACATTTTTATACCAGCAATTTTTGCAATTGCATATGGTTCATTAGTTGGCTCTAAAAGTCCTGTTAATAAATACTCTTCTTTCATTGGCTGTGGGGCCAATTTTGGGTAGATACAAGATGATCCGAGGAACAATAATTTTTTTACATTATTCAAATATGAATAATGAATGATATTATTTTGTATCATCAGATTTTCATAAATGAATTCAGCCCGATATGTGTTATTTGCAATAATACCACCCACTTTGGCTGCGGCCAAAAAAACATAATCGGGCTTTTCAGTTGCAAAAAAATCAGCAACAGCTTGCTGATTTTTTAGGTCTAATTCTTTTGAAGTACGAAAAACTATATTATTAAATCCGTTTTGCTGAAGTGTTCTTACAATTGCAGAACCAACCATTCCGCGATGGCCTGCAATATAAATCTTGCTATTTTCTTCCATCATTATTCATGAAAATTCATTACATCATGACCACCATCCAACAAATACTTATCTCGTTCAAATAACTTTACATCACTTGCCACCATTTCTTTCACAAGATCTTCTAATGAATGTTTTGGCACCCAGCCTAAATTCTTTTTCGCTTTTGATGAATCACCAATCAACAATTCAACTTCTGTTGGTCTGAAATAACGCGGGTCAACTTCAACAACTACTTTTCCTGTCACAGCATTAAAGCCTTTTTCATCAACTCCTTTTCCTTCCCAATTCAATGAAATTCCTACTTCTGCGAAAGCTAATTCAACAAATTTACGCACAGTTATTTTTTTACCTGTTGCCAATACAAAATCATCGGCTTCTTTTTGCTGCATCATCAACCACATTCCTTCTACATAATCCTTTGCATGTCCCCAATCACGCTCTGCATCTAAATTCCCAAGAAATAATTTTTCCTGCATTTTCAAATGGATCTTTGCTACCGCACGTGTTATCTTACGAGTAACAAATGTTTCGCCCCTAAGCGGACTTTCGTGATTAAACAAAATTCCATTACAAGCATACATGTTGTATGCTTCACGGTAATTTTTGGTAATCCAAAATCCATATACCTTAGCAACACCGTATGGTGAACGCGGGTAAAAAGGTGTAGTTTCTTTTTGAGGAATTTCCTGAACATGTCCATACATCTCAGATGTAGAAGCTTGATAAAAACGGGTTTTATGTTCTAATTTCAAAATTCGTATTGCCTCTAAAATTCGCAATGTGCCAATCGCGTCTGCATTTGCAGTATATTCAGGTGAATCGAACGACACTTTCACATGTGATTGCGCTGCGAGATTATAAATTTCATCAGGTTGTGTTTCCTGAATAATACGTATCAAATTAGTAGAATCGGTGAGATCGCCATAATGCAAAAAGAAATTTACCTTTTTTTCATGTTGATCTTTATACAAATGATCGATGCGACCAGTATTAAACATAGAGCTTCTACGTTTGATGCCATGCACTATATATCCTTTGCTTAATAATAATTCGGCCAAATATGCGCCATCCTGACCAGTAACTCCAGTGATTAATGCTACTTTACTCATTTTTATATTTTTAAAATCTTATGCAATTATACGAAATAAATATGTGTAAAATTCAAAAAGCCCCGCAAATTAGCGGGGCTTTTTGAAAATGAAATTTTATATTTAAATTTTATTTTGTGATAACAACTTTAGAAATTTGGTTGTTCACTCTTACAAAATAAATTCCTTCAGATAAATTTTTAGTATCAATTGTTGCTTTATCAGTAGCAACAACACTATAAACAACTTGTCCTAATGAATTCATAATTGTGATTGTTGCATCTTTACCTGCATTTTTGATGTTTAATACATCTTTTGCCGGGTTAGGATAAACAGAAACCGTATTGTTGAATTTTATTGGACTAACCCCAACAGTTGTAAGGTCTTGCAATTCAATTCCAACGTTAGGAACTCCAGCAAAGGTATACCATCCCATTACACCACCAACATTAAGATAAGCAGTACAAGCAACTGAAGCATCACCCATAAATGAATTATCAATACCAATAGAAATTGTATCTCCAGGAGCTGTAGTGAAATTTGTTCCGTTGATCTGCATTGTTGCAGCTAATAAAGTACCTGCTGCTGCAGTGTAAGGTGTTGTTAAAGCTAAAGTCGTAAAATTCAAATTAGAATTTGTTCCTGTAGCTGGAGTAAAGGCAGCAGTTTGAGCTACTAATGTATATGCACCTGTTGTTCCATCAATGGTGTATAATTTACCAACAACATTTACGTTGCTTGCTGATTTTTTGTAAATAATAGAAGTTATTGAATCAACTCTACCTGCATTTTGCATTAAATAGGTAGCACCATATTCAAATCCTGTTTTAGCAGGAGCACTTGTACCAAATGAATAAGGAGTAATAATGGAATTCGTATTTACAGTTCTGTAATAACTAAAATCAGTACCGTAAAAAGTAACTGAATCGGCAACATTGTTACTAGGAAATAGATCTGTTTCTGTTTGAGTTGCCCAAACCCTAGCATCAAATTGAGTAAAACCTGTACCTACTGGATTTGTAGTAGCATATAAAGTGTCAGTAACTCCTGCAGCAAAAGATGCAGTAGGATTATTTAAACCTGTTGCACCAGTAAAAGCGCCAGTATTAATATTTGCATGAACAGTAACGTTTGTTTGGGCAGCAGTTCCAACATTTTTAACCTCTGCACCATAATAAACAGCGCTTAACTGAGAATTTGGAATTGCAATGAAATAATCAAATGCGTTTATACTTGCAAAAACCTTAGTTGCAGCAATATCATTTGCGTATTGGAAAACATTTGGACCAGTAACATTATCGATCCCAATGTTACACCACCCCCAGTCAGAAACAGCTCTAAATCTAACCATTACATTTTGACCATTGTATGCAGCCAAACTAACTGTTTGAGTTAGCCAACCCGTGTTTGCTGTATTGTAACCAGCTAAAGCTGCTAAAATATTTGTTGTACTAGTTGTCCAAGTTGTTCCTTGATTTGTTGAAAACTCAACGTACAATTTAGCACCTGCACCTTGATCACCTGCCACAGTTGAATATTTATACAAATTAACCTTGTAAGTTAGTGTATTATTCCCAGCAATCGGTTGCAGAACAGGAGTCATCAAATTCCCAATAGTACCAGCTGCTGAATTGTAAGAATCAAAATAAGCAAAATGCCCAACGTGTCCAGTTGCTTTTGTTTCGTTTGTAGTAGAGGTAGAGCTCGACAACCAATTAGTAGCAGCCCAACCAGTTGGTGGAACAGCTAATTCAAAAGCTTCGTTTAATACTGCAGTTACACCTTTTGATTGATTATTATTTGAAGTCGTGTTATTCGCTCCTTTTGTTGTAATGGAGTAATTTGATTCTTCTAGTGTTCTAACTTTTTTTACCATTGTGTTTTGAGCAACCAAAGCACCTGCTAAAAGTAAAGCAAAACTTAGCGTGTAAATTTTTTTCATGAGTTTTCGTTTTATTTTTTGGTTAATAATTTTTCGAATTTCAAAGATAACAATTTTTTCGACATAAATAATGATATGCAAAAGCAATAATAAAGATGTTTTAGGATGTCTGATTAATTTACAATAAACCAATTATTCAAAAGATTCTGTTTATTATAAAGCAAGGTGCTATTTGTAGAATAATCAACAACTTTTTTGCCTGCGCCCTCACAAATTGCTTGCCCTGCAGCTGTATCCCATTCCATTGTTGGTGCAAAACGAGGATAAACATCTGCGGATCCTTCGGCAACCAAACAAAGCTTTATCGAACTTCCCGAAGAAATGAATTCTACTTCCTTATGAGTAGTTTTAATTCCATCAATAAACATCTCTGTTTCTTCGGAAAGATGAGACCGACTAGCAACAATTGTAAATTTTTTATTCTGTTTATCAATAGGAAGTCTTTCAGATTTTGTGATCAGGTAGACTAAATTTTCAATGCTGGGATCTGAAATCTGAAATTTAAAACTTCCAATACCTTCGGCAGCGAAATACAACATTTTGGTAACAGGAACATAAATCACTCCGAGGATTGATCTTTGTTTATGAATTAGGGCGATGTTTACTGTAAACTCCCCATTGCGTTTTACAAACTCTTTTGTTCCATCCAAGGGGTCAACCATCCAAAAGTAATCCCATTGACTACGTTCAGAATAGTCAATTAATTTTCCTTCTTCACTTAATACATGGTAATTTGTTTCATTAAGTAACTCACAAATTACATTGTGTGCATTCCTATCTGCAAGCGTAAGTGGTGACTTATCATCCTTATGCTCAACAGCAAAATCTGATTCATACACTTTTATAATTTCTTCACCTGCTTTCAAGGAAGATTGAATTGCAATAAATAAAAGCTGTTTAATATCCACCATTCGAATTGCTAATTGCTGAACCTCCAGTTATTTCTAATAGTAAATTATCAACCAACCTACTTGCACCAAAACGGAATAAATTTGGTTGTAGCCATTCTTTTCCAAGAATCTTTTCAGTTAATCGTATATATTTAATTGCAGTTGCTCCGTCAGAAATACCTCCTGATGGTTTTAATCCAACCTTTTTCCCTGTTAGATCATAATGATCTTTTATTGCTTGTAACATAACGCATACCGCAGGTAAAGTTGCATTGACAGACATTTTTCCTGTTGAAGTCTTTATAAAATCAGCACCTGCTTGAATGGCTATATCGCTAGCTATTCTTATATTTTGAAGTGATTCCAACTCTCCTGTCTCTAAAATAACTTTTAACCTTACATTGCCACACACCTCTTTAATTGCGCTTACTTCGTTAAAAACAAATTGATAATTACCTTCTAGAAATTTACCTCTGGAAATTACCATGTCAATTTCATCTGCTCCTTCTGCAATTGCATACTTAACTTCCTCTAATCTTAAATTAAGTGGCAATTGTCCTGACGGAAAAGCACCAGCAACAGAAGCTACCTTTTGTTTTGCATTTTTCAATTCTGATTTGGCGATCCTAACTAATGTCGGGTAAACACAAACAGCAGCAACACCTGATTTTATGGCCTTTTGAGCCAATTTAATAACGTTCGAATCGTTATCTTTTCCTTCTAAAGTAGTTAGATCCACTAATGATAAAGCCAATTTCAGTTCCTCTATTGTTATCGAAGCATCATTAATTTCTTGAATCTTATTTTCAATTGCTGAAGCTTCCACTTCAGGAAAATTATTGGTAAATTTTTTTGTCATTTTACAAATGTAAAGCAAAAATTTCTTTTGATTTAAAAAAAACAAGCTACATTTGCATTCGAAATGAAAACAACAAACTTCTTTAAATCAATGAGCAACAACAATGCATTTATGTGTTGTATGATGTGTTGCAATTAACTTACGGAAGGATAAAATATTTTGTTATTAATATTAGGGTCTTTCCAAACAGGAAAGGCCCTTTTTGTTTTATCTTTGATTCTTAAATTTAAAGTTTAGAAAATATAAATGAATACTATTTTTCCAACCGATAAAATTTTATTACGTACCGACAAGGAGAAATTGCTTAAACAGCGAGGCGTTGCTGTTTGGATGACCGGACTCAGTGGTTCTGGGAAAACAACCATTGCCATTGCGCTGGAACAAGAATTACATAAAAAAGGTTTGTTGACACAGGTTTTAGATGGCGATAATATTCGTTCGGGAATCAATAATAATTTAGGCTTTAGCGATGCTGATAGAACAGAAAATATTCGCAGAATCGCAGAAGTAACGAAACTTTTTGTGAATTGTGGCATCATCACCATCTGTTGCTTTGTTAGCCCGACCGAAGAGATCAGGAACATTGCAAAAACAATTATTGGCACCAATGATTTTATCGAAGTATTTGTAAATACGCCCCTCGAAATTTGCGAACAACGTGATGTAAAAGGATTGTATGCCCGAGCTAGAAAAGGAGAAGTAAAAGATTTTACAGGAATTAGCGCCCCCTTTGAAGCATCTGCAAATCCAAGTGTTGAAGTAAAAACAAATGAAATGAGCGTAGAAGAAAGCGTGAAAAGAATTTTGGAGAAATTAAATAGTTAACAAGAACAATACTGCAAGTAGTATATCGCAGCGAGAAATAAAAACATGAAAAACTATAACCTTACACATTTAAAAGAATTAGAAAGCGAAAGCATTTATGTTATTCGCGAACTGGCAGCACAATTTGAAAGACCTGCATTGCTTTTTTCCGGTGGTAAAGACAGCATTGTTTGTTTTCACTTGGCTCGTAAAGCTTTTGCACCCGCTAAAGTTCCTTTTCCATTAGTACATATTGATACGGGACATAATTTTGAAGAAGCAATTACTTTTCGCGATGATTTAGCTGCGAAATATGGTGCTCATCTTATTGTTGGCTCTGTTCAAGACAGTATCGATACAGGACGAGTGAGCGAAGAAAAAGGATATAATGCAAGTAGAAATGTATTACAAACAGTTACACTGCTTGACACGATTGAAAATTATAAATTTGATGCGCTAATTGGTGGTGCGCGAAGAGATGAAGAAAAAGCAAGAGCTAAAGAACGCTTTTTCTCTCATCGTGATGAATTCGGACAATGGGATCCTAAGAATCAACGTCCCGAACTTTGGAACATTTTCAATGGTAAAAAATCTGTTGGCGAACATTTTAGAGTTTTTCCAATTAGTAACTGGACCGAAATGGATGTGTGGCAATACATTCTTCAAGAAAATATTGAAATACCTTCTATCTATTTTACTCATGAACGCGAATGTTTTATGCGTGATGGAGTTATTTATGCACACACAAATGTGATACCATTAAAACCAACTGAGAAAGTTGAAAAAATGCAAGTTCGTTTTAGAACCGTTGGTGATATAAGTTGTACAGGAGCGGTTTTATCAAAGGCGAATTCATTAGAAGAAATTGTTGAAGAAGTTGCTGCAACACGTGTTACAGAGCGCGGAAGTCGTATTGACGATAAGCGTTCTGAAGCTGCTATGGAAGACAGAAAAAAAGCAGGCTATTTTTAAAAACACTAAAAAATTTATATTCATTATCAGACATGTCATTCCGACCAAAATGGAGGAATCTTTAAATTTAATAGCACAATTACTGATTAAAAAAATTATTATGACAGACTTTTCTACGGCAGGATATTTAGATATGGATCTTTTACGTTTTACAACAGCCGGTTCTGTTGATGACGGGAAAAGCACACTTATAGGCCGATTACTATATGATTCAAAATCAATTTTTGAAGATCAGTACGAAGCAATCAGAGCAAGCAGTGAAAAACGTGGTGAAGAATATGTGAACCTTGCATTACTAACTGATGGCTTACGTGCAGAGCGAGAACAAGGAATTACTATTGATGTTGCATATCGTTATTTTGCAACACCAAAACGTAAATTCATTATTGCAGATACGCCAGGTCACATTCAATATACCCGTAACATGGTTACTGGTGCATCCACAGCAAATGCTGCAATCATTTTGATTGACGCTCGTAAAGGTGTTATCGAACAAACAATGCGTCATACATACATTGCATCATTGTTGAGAATTCCGCATGTAATTGTTTGTGTAAACAAAATGGATCTTGTTGATTTTAAAAAAGAAGTATTTGAACAAATAAAAAAAGATTACGAAGCTTTCGCTTCAAAACTGGATACCACTGATATTCATTTTCTACCAATCAGTGCACTTAAAGGAGACAATGTGGTGGATCCTTCAAAACATATGAAATGGTACAAGGGACCAACCTTAATGTATTTACTAGAAAATATTAAAATTTCTAACGACCAGAATCATAGTGATGCGCGCTTTCCTGTTCAATATGTTATTCGTCCGATGAATTCTGAATTTCACGATTATAGAGGATATGCAGGTAGAATAGCTGGTGGAGTTTTCAAAAAAGGTGATGCAATTACGGTTTTACCGGGTGGATTAACATCAAAAATAAAATCGATTGACACACTTAATAATTCTCTTGAAGAAGCCTTTGCGCCAATGAGTGTAACCCTTACCCTAGAAGATGAAATTGACATTTCCCGTGGCGATATGATCGTAAAAACTGATGACCAGCCGGAAGCCACACAAGACATCGAAGTAATGATGTGTTGGTTAACAGAAAAAAAATTACAACCTAATGGAAAGTATGCCTTGAAACATACGTCAAAAGAAGTGCGCTGTGTAATTAAAGAAATTCAATACAAGGTTAATATCAATACCTTAGAAAAAATCGCAGAAGATAATACGATTGGATTGAATGACATTGCATGTTTAACATTACGAACCACTTCACCACTAATTATTGACAAATACAAAAAGAATAGAAATACCGGAAGTTTAATTTTAATTGATGAGTCAACAAATGTTACTGTTGGTGCGGGAATGATAATTTAATTACATTCCCATATCGCCACCACCACCATCAAAACCACCACCATTGTTGGATTTATCCTGTTTCGATTTTTTACCGGAATCACTCATTTTCCCAAAACGATAAGTAAAAGTGATCGTAGCAACTCTTGATTCTCTCCTACGTTCCATTGTTTGAGTAAAATTACTATCACTTGCCTTCATTTTCATTCTACGCGAATTGGTAAGATCATTCACATTCAAACTTAAAGTTGCATTTTTAAAAATCTCCTTTTTGGCTCCAATATCTATAGTAAACATCCCCTCTGCTTCCCCCTGTGCTGTGGCTGTTGGCCCCATATAATTAGCTGTTAGCTGTATATCCATATTTTTCAAAACGCGCATGTTAGAAAGGAATTTTAGCATGTAACTAAAATTATTATTCTGTAAATCAGCCTGAACATTATTCCCATCAATTTTTGTTTCAAAAACATTTAAACTAGTTGTAATATTCCACCATTTTGTTAAATCATTTTTTGAAATTAATTCAACACCATATGATTTTGATGAATTAAGATTTACAAATGTTACAAAAGAAAGCGTTGAATCTGTAACAGTTTTTAGTCGCTGTATTATTCCATTAGTCTGACGATAATATGCAGTGGCAGTAAGAACAGATTTTGTCCAATATTTAACATAACTCAACTCATACGAATTAATGTATTCTGGCTTCAGATAAGGATTTCCAACGCGAATGTTATAAGGATCGGAATAATCTTTAAATGGGTTTAAAGTTCGTGTATTCGGACGATTGATCCTTCTGCTGTAGCTAATTTGTAATTCCTGTTCTTTCTTAAATTTTTCAGAAAGGTGAACTGTAGGAAATAAATTAAAATAATCGTTTGAGAACTTTTCATGCGTTGTGATCAACGTAGATACTGTATTTGCAGCTTCTCCGCGCAATCCAACCTGATACCCAAACTTCTTTATGGTTCCAGAAAAAGTAGCATATGCGGCATAAATATTTTCATTGTATTTAAAATTATTATTCAAATTAGTATCAGCAACAAATTCAGAATTTGTGTAATCGTATGTTTGAGAAACAAAATCATTTTGAATATTACGTAACGTTGTTTTAGCTCCAGCCTCCCATTTCATTTGATTTTTTAATGGTTGTATGTAATCTAATTGAATGTTTGCAATAGAATTCGTCCCATTAGTAGTTGTATTTTGTTTAAAAGGAGTCGCGTTTTTAGATGCGTATTTGAGCACGTAATCGCGTTCTGAATAATTTTCCACATCGTTACTTGATGCTGTTGAATATGTTCCATCAAAAGTCAACTCTTGTTTTGGTTTTGCAAATGCCTTTCTGTAATTCAGATTATAATCAACACTTGTAGGAGCATCACTTGTTTTTGCATCACGCGCATATTCACCTGAAATAACATTCAAATTATTTGCCTCTGAATAATTCGTAGTTTGATCACTGGATTCTGTTCCTGTATTATACAAAACAGAAAAACCTAATGTGTTTTTATCATTTAAGTAAAAATCTATTCCTGCTTTTGCATTATGAGAAACATTTTTATTGAGCGATCTTGTTTTCTGATTCAGATAAAAAGCTGTATCGGCAAAAAAGGTATATCTATTACTTAAACCACTTCCAGCTCTTTCATTTGAACGAAATCCATAATTGACATAAGCATTCAACTTTGAATTCCGATAACTTAAGTTTATCGAAGAATTGTATTTGTTAATATTAAAATCCTCGTTGTATTGATCATTTGTTCCAACACCTGCTGTTACGGATCCGTTAAATCCGCTTAATTTATTTTTTTTCAGGATTACATTAATAATTCCACTCATGCCATCCGGATCATATTTTGCTGAAGGATTTGTAATAAGCTCTACACTCTCAATGCTGCTTGCCGGTATTTGTTGTAAAATAGCCGCCCTGCTAGAGCCTGTTATCCCTGATGGTTTCCCGTCTACCAAAACGGTTACATTACCGCTACCACGCAAACTTATATTTCCATCGATGTCAACAGAAACACTTGGAATGCTTTGCAATACATCTGTTGCGGAACCCCCTTCACTCACAATACTTTTTTCAACATTAAATATTTTGCGATCAATACCTAATTGAAGTGTACTTTTTTCAGTAGAAACTTCAACTTCACCTAACTGCTCGGAATTACTTTGCAGCTTTATTACACCAATTGTTACTTCGGGAGCTCTTGGTCTTATTGCGATAGTATCAATCACCATTTGTTTATACCCGATAAATTTCACTTTCATAAAATATCTACCAAAACTCAAAGACGACAATTCAAAAGAACCTTTATCAGTCGCCACAACACCTGTTACCAGAGAAGAATCTTTAAATTTATATAGCGATATCGTTGCAAACTGAACAGGCTGTTTTGTTTTATTATCTATAACAGTCCCCTTGATCTTGCCAATTGAAGGAGCATCCGCATTAGCGAATTGTCCGTTCTGAGAAAAAACAGAGCAAGAAAAAACTAAAAAATAAAGAATTGAAAACCTCCGAATTGACATGACATTGTTATTAAATGTCGTCAAAAATACAAATATATTTCTCATAAAAAATGATTCATCGAAAGCTTCGACAAATCATTTTTAAAATGGTTTAACCCCTTATACTGCACAGATAAATAATTTATTATCCGGTTTATTATAAATATTAAAAAGCGATTTAAAATTTACGTTTGCAATTATATAATTTGTATTTGCTGATTTGTATTCTTCTTCTATTGATAATATTTCTAAATCGTTCAATTGCTCACGATTTTGAAAACGAATGTATAGTTTAATTGAAAAATCATACTCAATCAATTTTGCTCCATCTTCAATTTTCTGATTTCCATTTAATGCTTTTCTTAATTTCTTATATCCGTATTTATAATCATACGTTAATGCTGAAATATCTGACAATACTGCACTTCCTGTAGGATGGCTCCCTGCCCCTTTTCCCACAAAAGTTTGCTTACAAGAATATGCTCCCTCCACTTCAACCGCATTGTATTCATAAAAAACATTATTCAATTCACTGTCCCTATCAACAAAATGAGGAAGACAATACACTCTGAATTTATCTCCCGATTTAAATGAAACGCCTAACATTTTTATTCTCAATCCTCTTTGTTTGGCGTACAAAATGTCATCATAACTAACATTTTGAATGCCTGTATTTAAAATATCATCTGGCAACAAAACAACTCCAAAAGCATGAATTGTAAGCAACAATGTTTTAAACTTTGTATCAAATCCGGCCACATCCAACCAGGGATCGCTTTCTGCAAAACCGCTAGCTTGCGCATCTTTCAAAACCTCTGAATAATCTTTATTTTCTAACTCCATACGAGTTAAAATATAGTTACAGGTGCCATTCAAAATACCTTTTACGCTACTTAATAATTCATTGTCATAATACTCTTCAAGATTACGTATGATAGGTATACTACCTCCGGCAGAACCTTCATAAATCAATGCAACATTATTTTTTACTTGCAGTTCATACAATTCTTTGAAGTTTTCAGCAAGCATTTTTTTATTCGCTGTAACCACACTTACTCCATTATTCATGGCTTGACGCACAATTTTCATAGCTTCGCTTGCATCGTCAATTAACTCAACGATCACATTCAAATTATCGCGTTTCAATATTTCTTCTTTATCATAAGTAAAATAGTTCGCATCTATTTTCCGCTTTTTTGTTTTGTCTTTTACACATATTTTTTCGATAGTTGCTTTCAAACCTTGTGAATGATTTAAGACATCGTAAAGCCCTTGTCCAACACATCCAAAGCCGAATAATCCTATAGTTATATTTTTGTTTCCCATAATGTTTTTTATTAGAAGACACTCCGCTAATTGAGGCCTAAATGATTTATAAAGTTTTATTGATTTGCTATTTACTACTTACAAGTGAAGTCCGCACTCCGTTTTTGATTTGTTGACCCACCTGCCACTTCGACCTTTTCCAGCCACAGTACAATGGAAGCAACCGACTGAATTATACCCTTGTGACAGTAAAGGATGTTCTGGAAGTTTGTGTTCTTTTATATATTCGAATGCTACTTTTTCTGATTGATCGATAAGTGGGTAAAATTTTATGGTATCATCTTTTTGTTCAAACACTTTCAAATTTCCTCGGTGTTTATTTTGAGATGACATTAACCCTGATACCCAAATTTCAAAATTCGATTTCAATTTATCGATCGGTTCTACTTTATTGATTGAGCAACACAAGTCGGGATCGGTATTCCAGGTTTTATCTTGCTGAGTAAATTTATTTTTCCATTCTTCCGGCTTAATATCAATCACTTTCAACTTCATGAGTTGAGTTAATTGTTCCTTATAAACAATTGTTTCATTAAAGTGGTAAGTAGTATCCAAAAAATAAATTGTTTCGGCCGGTTTAATTTTATTAAACAGATGTAATAAAAAAATAGATGTAGTTCCAAATGAAGAGGTAAACAGCACTTTACTAAAATCAGTATAAAGCTCTTGAATACGTTGCTCAGGAGTTAACAACAAATATTTTTTATTTAATTTATCTAAATTCATTTATTTAATAAATGTAAAAGCTATTGTTCTTAAACTTAAAATAATCACTAAAAAACCAACCAGTATTAAACCCCACTTATTTGAAATTTTAAAGGATAAATAAATCGATAGTGGCGCTGCTATCATGCTACCAATCACCAAACCAAAAATTACTTGCCAGTGATGTAAACCGATTACTGAAATAAATGTAATTGTACTAATAAGAGCCACAAAAAATTTCGCAACATGTGAAGACCCAACTGCATAACGCATATTTCTTCCACCTGCAATTAATGTAGTTGTTACAATTGGTCCCCACCCACCTCCACCAACAGAATCCAGGAAACCTCCTAACAAAGCAATTGGTTTAATTTTTTTGATCCTGCTTCTTGTTTTAATATGAAGATTCAACGCTTTTCTTACAATTAAAACTCCAAGAATCAGCGTATATAATGAAACAAACGGCTTGATAATATTTACATAATCTTTGCTCACATAGGATATTGTAAATGCTCCTGCTATCGCACCCAATGCGCCTGGTATCAAAAGTGTACGAAACAGTTTATTGTTTACATTTTTATAACGCATATAAACCAATGACGAAGTACCTGTAGTAAATATTTCGGAAGCATGCATACTTGCACTTGCAACAGCTGGAGTTATTGTTGGTATACCAAGACTCATTAAAAAAGTAGTAACACTTACTCCATAAGCCATGCCCAGTGCTCCATCAATCATTTGTGCCGCAAAACCACATAAAATATAAATTAAAACGGAAGAATCTAAACTTGTTGCTAATCCAGAAAAGTAGTCGCCTATTGTGGTTAATGGCATTAACGTAAAAAGCAAATGGCCAAACAACATTATTCCTATCACCGATAATGAATAGATTGCCATCATGAAAATGCGCTTGTAAAAAACATGTTTCACAT